>JAQBZA010000080.1 GCA_027622795.1 Planctomycetota bacterium
CATTGGGCGTATCCTCGCCCGCGAGAATCTGAAAGACCGCGAAGCGGCGACTTTTGCCGCCCCCGAGCCGGCGATCCACGTAGGCTGGATGCGCTCTAGCCCATTAGCCCATCCAGTTCATCGACGAGTTCGCCGAACCGCGTGAGGGCGGTGGCGACGGGCTCGGGCCGCTCGAGATCGACGCCGGCATCCCGCAGCAGATCGAGCGGCCACTTCGAGCAGCCGCCTCGCAGGAAGGCCTGGTAGGCGGCCAGCTCTGCCGGCCCTCCCTCGGCTACTTTCTTCGCCAGCGTGATCGCGGCCGCCAGGCCGGTGGCGTATTTGTACACATAGAAGGCATTGTAGAAGTGCGGAATCCGCAGGCACTCCAGTTCGAGTTCGGCATCGATCGCAAACCGCGGGCCGAAGTAGGCGTCGAGGAGTTCACGGTAGATGCCGCGGATCCGCTCGAGCGTCAGTGGCTCTCCCGCCTCCGCCGACGCGTGCGTCTTCCGCTCGAACTCGGCAAACATCGTCTGCCGCACGATCGTCGCCCGAATCGAATCAATCTCACGGGAAATGATCGCCGCCTTCTCCTGAGGTGAGGTCGCCCGCTCGAGAAGCAGCCGCGTCAGCAGCTGCTCGTTGAACGTGCTCGCCACCTCGGCCACGAAGATCGTGTAGCCCGAATACTGATAGGGCTGGGCTTCGCTCGACATCCGGGTATGCATCGAGTGGCCGGCTTCGTGGGTGAGCGTAAACACATGCTCGATCGCCTCCTCCTGAAAGTTCATCAGGATGTAGGGATCAGAGTCATAGGTGCCCGAGCTGAAGGCGCCCGACTGCTTCCCCTGATTGGGATAGCGATCGCACCAGCGGCCCCGCAGCCCCCGCTCCAGCCGCGTGCAATAGTCGTCCCCGAGGGGTCGCAATGACTCGATCACCGCATCGACCGCCTGCTCCCAGGTATGCCGCTGCTCCAGTTCGGGCACAAGCGGCACATAGCAGTCGTAGTGATGAATCGCCTCAAGCCCCAGCACCCGCTTCCGCAGGTCGTAATACTGGTGCACAGCCGGCAGGTGCGCCCGCACCGCCGCGATGAGCTGGTCATACACCGCCAGCGGCACGTTGTCGGCGAAGAGGGCCGCCTCGACAGCGCTCGGATAGTGTCGCACCCGGGCCGCATAGACATCCCGTTCATTGGAGCCGGAGAGGGTCGCGGCCAGCGTGTTCGCATGGGCCTGATACTGGTCGTAAAACTGGTGAAACGTCGTCCGCCGAACCTCGGGCGAGGTGTCGTGCAGCAGCGTCACAAACGTCGCATTGGAGAGTTCCACCTGCTCTCCCTGCCCGTTGCTCACGACACCAAACTTCATGTCGGCGTCGGTGAGCTGCCGAAATACCTTGCCCGCCGTCCCCGCAAACGTCCCCTGCATGGCGAGCAGTTTTTCCTCCCGCTCGGAAAGCACATGCGGCCGCGTCCGCACCAGCCGTTCAACCAGCAGCCGAGAGTCGGCCAGCTCGGGCAAATCGAGCCAGCCCGCGAGCGTGGCCTCGGGAATCGCCATGATCTCGGGCCGAATGAAGCTCGCCTGCTCACCGGCCCGCGTGGCCACATGCTGGAAGCGGCCCACCATCCGCTGCGCCTCCGGGGCCGCCTGATCCTCGCTGGCCCGCAAATGGGCATACGTGCCGATCCGGTCACCCTCGCGATCCATTTCCAGATCAAAGGCCAGGCACTCTGCCAGCCGCTCCGCACTCTTCCCGAGCGTGCCGGCAAACGCCTCATATCCCGGAATCCGCTTCTCCCACGCCCCGAGCGCCTCCTCCCACTCCGCATCCGAGCGAAACAGGCTCGCGAGGTCCCACGTGTCCCCCACGGCCACATCCTTCCGCACGGGCAACGTCTTCACCGCTGGAGCATTCATACACAGCACCTTTCCCTTGAAGTATTGACCGTATGATCAGGCAGAGCGCGCATGCCCGCGTTGGTGACGCGGCGATGGACTGCCTGTGCCATATCGCCGGACGCTCGCTGCGGCCCTCCAGGCCTTCGCTCGCTCGATGCCAGCTTCGCTTTCGGCATCCATGCCTTCGCTCGCTGACAACGCCGGCTCCATGGCACAGGCAGCCCCTCGCCCAATCCATGATGAGGCGGGGAGATACCTGGGATTCTTGTTTGGTGGAGGCCGGGATCGGCGGATGCTCGACGAGCGTTAGGAACTTTCGAGCCGCAGCAGGTGGCACCCGCCATGTGACGGGCAAGCGAGGAAGTTTCTCCGCGAGGCGACATCTGCCGTCCCGGCCGGTTGGGCGCGATAGCTCTCAGAGTCTCCACACGGCACTCCCCCAGGCGAGCCCGCCACCGAAGCCACAGACCACGACGGTGCTGCCAGGACCGACGCGGCCGGCTCGCCAGGCCTCGTCGAGCGCCAACGGGATCGACCCGCTCGAGGTGTTGCCGAAGCGGTCGAGATTGATCGCCATTTTTTCTTCCGGGATGCCGAGCGCTGCCCGGGCGGCCTCGATGATGCGGGCGTTGGCCTGATGGAGTACGAACAGGTCGATCGCCTCCAAGGGCAGCCCTGAGTGTGTGACGACCTGGCGGACGTTTTCCTCGACCAGCCGGATGGCCCACTTGAAGACCGCGCGGCCGTCCATCTGCATGAACTGCTCGCCGCGGGCCGCTCCCTCGGCTGAGATCGGCTGCCGTGAGCCGCTCATCGGGCAGGCCAGCAGGCCCGCGCCGCGGCCGTCAGAGCCAAGCGCGGAGGCGAGGAGGCCGCGATCGGAGGAGTCAATCGCCTCCAGCAGCACCGCGCCGGCGCCATCGCCAAACAGCGGCCACGTCTTGATGTCAGCAGGATCGACCACGCGAGAGTTGGTGTCAGCGCCGATGACAAGCACGCGGCGACTCGTGCCGGCGGCTAGGAATTGTGACGCCGTCACCAGGGCATAGGCGAAGCCAGCGCAGGCTGCCGTGACATCCATGGCCGGGGCATCGAGGCCTAGCGCCTCCTGGACGATGCAGGCCGTCGAGGGGATGCACATATCTGGCGTGAAGGTGCCCAGCACAAGCAAGTCGATCGATGCGATGTCGACACGCGCCATCACAATTGCCTCCCGCGCTGCCGCCGCGGCCAGGTCGCTGGTGGCGATCTCCGGTGGCGCATGTCGCCGCTCACGGATTCCCGATCGCTCCACAATCCACTGAGGATCACAGCCGAGGTGGTCCAGATCGGCGTTGGTAACCACCCGGGGTGGCACATGGCTCCCGATCCCAGCAAGCCGAAATCCCACCGCCCGACCAAAGCGAGAAGGCCGCGGCAAGGTAAGGATTTCAGACATCGAGCTCCGCCGCGGTTATTTGCTGTCGTCGGTCGCTTTTTTCTGGACAACCGCATCCCGATCGAGGCGGATCTTGGCGCATTCCGCATCGGAAACCCCGTAATACCAGTCGGCAAATCGGGCGTTCAGTTCCCGAACCCGCTTTTTCGCAGCCTCTACCTTGTCGTCATACTCTTCCTGCTTCCGCCGATTCTCGCGCTCCACCCGACGCCGTTCCTCAACAGCTGCCTGGGCCTTGGCCTCATCCTCGTCGGCTTTTTTGAGGGCATCAGCGGCGGAATCTTCCTTGGGGGCAGCCGGCTTGTCAGCCGATCCGTTCGCGCCGTCCCCTGCCGACTTCTCAGAAGTTGCCTCCTCGACTTGTGTCTCAGTAGGTTCCTTTTCTTTTTTGTCTGCAGTCGTGCCCGACTCCTCGCCGGACTGTATCACGTCGGGTTTTGTATCCTTGGAAGAGTCAGGTTGTGGCACTTCCGGCAGTGGCTCAAGGTCTGGTTTCCCAAGCAGAGCATCGTTGAATCGTGCCATCACCAGTAGGTAACGGCCACTTGTTTCTCCGCCGTCGACTTCTGCATCAGTCTTTTTCCCGACATCCGACTGCCCCTCGACCGCAGTTGTCGGGGCGCCAAATCGCAAGACGTACTCGACTCCGTCCTTCATGCCGACGGTTGTTTGACCATCGGTCGACAGGATATCGCCACTCTTCAGCGGCAAAAATCCACGCTGCTGCATTGAGGCAACGGCCTCTGGGTCACTTGTAAACTGATCAGCCGCCTTGAGGTCTGCGCTGAGCCCCGATGGCTTCCTCGCGACATCAATGATCTTCAAATCGCCCAACGCATTGCGCAGGTCGGTGAGCTTGGCAGAGGCGAGTTCTTCGGTGTCAGCCAAAGGCTCCTCCTTCGGCTTTTTGTCATCGCCAAACACCTCAAGTTTGTCGAGCGCCCACTTTCCGTCTTTGTCATCGTAACTGAGATCAATCCGACTCTTTCGTTGCTGCTCGACCATCAACCGACCGTTGGATTCCACCGCGCCGAGCGTGTAGTCATCAAGAATGACCTTCCGAACATCCCAGGGCGAGAGTTGCAACAAGTCCTTCTCGATCCAATCACCGAACCGACTGGAGAACTTGGATGTGTCGAGTTCTACGCGATATACCGGGTCCTGTCCCGCCTTACGGACGAATCGCAATGACCGGCCACCGCCTTCAAGGCCCGCGGGTCGCTTGTCTTCCTTGCCGATGATAAGCCTGGCTAACTTCGTGCCCGCAGCGTCCCGGATCTCGACCAGTTGACCAACGCCCGTCATCCCGGGCGTGATCTTGTCAGCATCGGGTTCAATCACACCGTAGGTTTCGTGATCACCCGGCGATGTGCTGACCACCTCTAGAATTGGCCGGTCGATCAGTTCCGTGGCCGCCACGGCCAGTTGATCCTTGGCGTCGGCCGGGTAGTTCTGCTGCGAGGGCAGCACCCACACGCCGCCCGTCTGCACAACCTTGAAGGGTTGAAGCGTCGCCAACTCGTCGTCGTAGGTAAGAATCTCGAGGCTTGCAGCCTTCCCCGCATCGGAAAACTCCGGGAACAGCAACCGCTCGGCCTCTGGCTGCACATTCCGGCTCTTAAATCTCGGCTGCGCAACCGTCCCCAACAGCAGCATTCCAATGCCCGCCACCACAAAGACGGCGGTCTTTCGCATCACGGGCGACACCGGATCGGTGGCACTCTGGTTGTCCATGGTTCACTCTCTCCAATGGGGAATTCTTCGGCCCGTCGGCCGTCATCGCAGCCGTGACTTCGCCACGCCTTCCCGCTCCTTAGCCCGGCGACGGAAGAACACCATAAAAGCCACCACGAGGGGTGGTATGGGTGGCAGCAGCACGGCCAGCCACTTCTGCCGATCCTGCTCCTGGCGGATCTTGCTTTCGAGCTTTCTCTCCACAGCGTCAATCTCAGTATCCCGCTTCCTTTTCAACTGCTCGATCTTCGTGTCGAGCCGCCGCTGTGCCAGTCGCTGGCGACTCGCCAACTGTTGGACAGCCTGCATGGCAGCCTGTGGATCAGCATCTCCCTGCGACTCCATGTCTTTGATCTTCTTCTCAAACTCGCCGATTTCCTTCTGCATCTCGGCATTGGCATCCCGTTCGGCCTTATCGAACTCCGCCAAGTAGGCTGCGCGCTGGAGGTCGGCCTGCTCTCGTGACTCGGCGACTGTGTCCTCAATCCGCTCGAGCGTGCGATGTCTGGGCTTCCGCTTCCGAATCTCGAGAAAGCGACTGTCACCAGCGAGTTGGTCGAGAATGTTCAGCACAAAGGTGACGTTGTCAAAGTCAAGACCGAATACCTCGTCAGGCCGATTCCGCAGGCCGAAGATTCGACCATCCATCAGGTCAATGTCAGACACCACGATGGCACGAATGAGTTTTGGCTCGGTACTCTTTTCCGTTTCTGCTTCGTCTGGCGTTGCAGTGTTTCCAGGCACCTGATGCTCCACCAGAGCGGCGAGCACCATCGCCTGCTTCCCAGGTTGCTCAAAATTTCGCAACGCCCGCATGTCACCAGGATTGGCCATGATCTGGCTGACTTCGATCGTGCCCGACCGAGTCCCGGTCTGGACAAGCGGCACCCACTCGATGTTGGCAGCATCATCTTTGGAGAGCCCGCCTGGAAACGGGAAAAGCACCTCCTGTAATCCGGCCGTGATTGGCTGTGACTCGTTGAAGCCTGCAATCGAGCTCCCCTTGTCCGCGTCGCTCAGGTTGGCATCGATGAACACAAACTCACTTGGTAGCTCGAGCTTTACGTGCGGGTTGTAGTCCTGCCAAATGACGAACGGGTCAGATCCAGTTTGTCCCATCGCCGGGCGGCCACCTGACGCGAGTTTGACACCCAACACCTGCCAGAGTTGGTTTAAGTCGCCCTTTGGCTGCCCCTGCTGACCAAACATGGCCATCGGCCCCATCGGACTCCGCCGTGGCTGCGATGTACCGGGCACACCCATCATCAACACCGGGAGCGGGTCTTCAAAAACGGCCGTTGGTTGCCCCGCCGCAACGGCGGCCACGAAATGCCCCATCTGCTCAGGCCCCAGCGACGAAGGCTGTACGGCCAGAAGCACATCATAGGTTTCGGTGATCGGCGCCGAGGCATCGACCTGCACCACGTCGTACTGCTTCTCCAACTCCTCGAGCACCGCCTGTCGCGGCTGTTGCTGACCGGTCGCCATGTCAAAGCCACCAAAAAGGTTGGCATCAGTGGTGAGCACCCCGAGCCGCTTCCGCTTCTGCTGGGCGGCAGTCGCGATTGAGCGAATCAGCTCGTACTCGACCGGCGTGCCCTTGTCGAAGAATGGCACCACGACCTTTTCCAGGCCGCACTGGATCGCGCATCCGAGAAAGATCTCCTCCTCACGGTAGGCCCCCCGCACCCGCGAAAGCACGGTCACCGGTTCGATGCCGAACTGCTGGCTCGCGAGCGAGGCAGCTTCGGTCTTGGGTTCGGTATCGATGATATCCACCTGCACCTTGCCCCGACCGAGTTGCTGAAACTGCCGAAGCATATTGAGCAGGGTGAGCCGCGTCTGGGCGTAATCTTCGGGCACCGTGGGACTGACGTAGGCCGTGATATCGATCGGTCGCGGTGTCTCAAGCGTGGCCAACAGTTGACGGGTATCGGGCGCGAGGGAACTGATCCGCTCGGCCGACAAGTCGGCGCGGACATCCATTCCCCGAAACAGAAGCACCGCCCCCATTGCCGCCGCCGCAACTCCCAATGTTCGCACCAGATAGTGTACGCCCATCTGGTTGCCATCCCGGCGGCCGGTCCAGTGCCGCCGACCGATAAGCACCATCGCCACATAGAGGCAGACGGCTGCAATACCAAGAAAGTAAGCGATGCTCGACAGGCTCACCACTCCTCGGCCAAAGTCCGAAAAGTGTTCCGCCAAGCTCCAGCCGCGCACCCGCTCGGCCAACGTGGGCCCCATGACGGTGCTGGCCTGATCAGCAACCGCAAGCGGCGCATTGAACAGGAGCCCAAGGATGAAGGCGACCGTGAGGTTGCTCGTCAGAAAACTTGCCACCATCCCGATGGCTAGCATCGCCAGGCCTGTGAACCAGTAACCCAGGTAGTTGGAAAGAAAGAGGCCGCCGTCTGGCGTACCCCAACGCAGCAGGATGACAAGATTGCACGCGCAAGAAAACATGAGCGCCACCGTGTAGATACCAACGGCGGCCAGATACTTGCCGAATACCACCTCCCAGTCACTCGCTGGAATCGTCAGCAGCAACTCGTCGGTACCCTGGCGTCGCTCATCAGCCCACACACTCATCGTGATGGCGGGGACGAACACCAGGAGGATATATGGGAGATAGCGATTGAGCTGGTCGAGGTTGGCCAGATTCGAGTTAAAGAACTCCGGTGGCCAGAACGCCGCCAACGAACCCAACAACACAAACACGCAAATGAAAACGTATCCGGTAGGATTGGAGAAATAGGAGACAAAATTCCGCTTGAAGACCGCGTCAAGTACGTGCCACTTCATGGGTGAGAATCCTTCGGCCGGCTTCAGGCCGCACCGCTCCGCGTGAGTTCATGGAACCGTTCGTCAAGGCTGAGGCCATCCTGCCGCAGTTCAGCAGGCGTGCCATCAAACCGCAATCGCCCCTCGGCGATCAGGATGACGCGGTCAGCCATGGCCTCCACTTCTTGAAGAATGTGCGTGGATAAGAGAATTGTTTTTTTCTGTCCGAGTCGCCGAATTGTATCTCGAACCTCACGGATCTGGTTCGGATCGAGACCACTGGTTGGCTCATCCAAAATCAACACATCCGGTTCGTGGAGAAGCACCTGCGCCATGCCAACCCGCTGCCTGTACCCCTTGGAGAGTTTGCCGATCGCCTTTCCGATCACACTGCCAAGTTCACACTGTTTCACGACCGCCTCAATCCGTTCCTCACGGTAGGCACCCGAAAGCCCGCGGGCATCAGCGAAAAACTCGAGCAAGCCACGCGGGGTCATGTCGGGATAAAGCGGACCGTTTTCTGGAAGGTAACCGAGATGAGAGGCGGCCTTGAGCCGATCCGTTGACATGTCGTAGCCCGCAATCCGAGCTGTTCCCGCCGAGGGAGCGAGGTAGCCGGTGAGCATCTTCATCGTCGTGCTCTTGCCGGCGCCATTCGGCCCGAGAAAGGCAACAATTTCACCCCTGGGCACGCGAAACGAAATGTCCTCAGTGGCGATGAACTGTCCGTAATATTTGGTCAGCCCGTCAGCCTCGATCATGGCCGGCGGACTGGCGGAAGCTTCGGTCATTACTGCTGTTCCTTACGGCGAAGTTGGCGTGACACCCTCGCAGGCCTCTCCGCCGGCATATTTTTACACGATGTCGACTGTCGGCAATCCCCCGTCGCCATACCGCCTCGGGAGCGGGGAACTGCCGCCTGGAGCCACGGCGCGGGTCCTCGTCCCAGACTAACGCAGGACGGCATTCACCGGAGGAGGCCGCTCAGCTCCCAGGGCCGACTCGATGCCCGGACCAGGTTGACCCCGTTGCCAAGCGATGTGGACCCGCCAGTCATCCCGTGCCTCAGGATAATCACTGCGAAAGTGGACCCCCCGGCTCTCCTCCCTGACGATTGCCCCTCGGATCATCAACCGGGCCACTTCCAGCATATTTTGCAGTTGCCAACCGCCGGGATCTGCAAATTGTCTCGGCAGCACATAGCGGCACCAACCCTCGACTGCTTCGAGGGCTTCGAGCAGATGTGGACCATTTCGCTCGACGCCCACCTGACGCCACATGAGCGCCCGAAGCGAATTCCGAATGTCAGCAAGATCGAGCGACTCGGAAACGACACCTTCAATCGGGCCGTCTTGTTTGGGGTGGGAGATCAACGGAACGTGAAAGACTTCGTGCTCATGCCTGCACCTATCGGCAAGAACCTCAGAACTCGCCACCTCACCGGCGCGAGCGCCGTAGACTAGTCCCTCCAAAAGACTGTTGCTGGCCAGACGATTGGCACCATGCAATCCGCTCGAGGTGACCTCGCCAGCAGCAAGCAAGCCTGGCACACTCGTCTGGCCGCAATGGTCAACCGTGACACCGCCAATCATGTAATGGGCACCGGGCCGTACCGGAATGCGATCGCGGGCTACATCGAGGCCAAACTTTCTACAGATTTCCGCCATCCCGGGAAATCGCTGCCGAACCATCGCCGCATCGAGGTGCGACAGGTCGAGGTATACATTCGAATGCTGTGTGTGACGCATCACTTCGGTGATGGCCCGGGAAACGACATCACGCGGCGCCAGTTCCGCTCGATCGTCGAAGGCTGGCATGAATCGCCTCCCTTCGCGATCGACGAGACGGGCGCCGGCACCGCGAACGGCCTCGGTGATCAGACTGCGGGCGCCGCCAGCGATATAGAGCACCGTGGGATGAAATTGCATGAACTCCATGTCGCGAACCTCGGCGCCAGCCCGCCAAGCGAGGGCCATCCCGTCACCGCTGGCTCCCGGCGGGTTCGTTGACTCACGATAGATCTGCCCCACACCACCCGTCGCGAGAATGGTTCGCTTCGCCCAGACCAGCGTCTTTCCATGAGCCTGGTTCCAGACGAGGGCTCCTCGACATTGTCCTTCGTGCGTCACAAGATCGATCGTAAACGTATCGGGCCAGACCTCGAGATTCTCGAGCCTCCGTGTTTGGTCGATCACAGCCCGCATCACCTCGCGGCCGGTGGCATCGCCCAGGGCATGGACAATTCGGTGATGACTGTGGCCGCCTTCCCGACCAAGGTCGAGGGCACCGTCACGTAGGTCGAACTTGGTACCCCAGCCAATCAGCTCAGCAATCCGGTCGGGGGCTTCGCGGACCACGCCCTCAACCACTTCTGGGTGGCAAAGCCCGCCCCCCGCCGTCAGCGTGTCAGCAACATGGCTGTCAAAGCGATCCTCAGGGTCGATCACCCCGGCGATGC
>JAQBZA010000081.1 GCA_027622795.1 Planctomycetota bacterium
CCCCAACGCTCTCATAAGCACTGGTACAAAAACCGGGGAGGGGTCAGTCGGCCTGCCGGGCCCGATCAACTTCCTGCACACATTCATTCCCAGAAGATTTCCTGCGCACACATATGTCCAGAAGATTTCGACGGAATTGCTTGCCTCGACGCACCCGACTTTGGAAAATGGAGGCTTGGCCGCGGGCCATACGGACAGCCACCAGTCTCAAGGAACGGGACATGAAACAACCGCCGCGCCCTGCCCTCACCGCCGCCGACCTCGACTTCAAGGCGGCGATCGAGGCCGATGCCGAGGTCGAGCTAAAGCGGCTCGGGTTCGATGACAAGTTCGGCCGCAAGCGGCTGCATCAGCTCGTGCACGAAGCGTATGTGCTCGAGCTCATGACCATCGCCCAGATGGTTCGCTGGTTCGAGATCGAGCTCGTCACGCCGCAGGAGCTCAACGTCGCGCATCCCACGACGCTGATGATCGACCTACGGAGGCGGATCGCCACCTCACCCACCGAGCATATCCGCTCGCCGGCGATGGACTACACGCTCGGGCAAATGATGACGTGGTGGCAGCAACACACGGTCACGTCCGCATGGCGGAGCCTGAAGACCCACGTCCGCGCCACAGACACTTCCACAGACCTTGCCGATGCGCTCGCAGACTTCCTCTGGGACGTCCGCGACATTCTTGGCACACCAGCCGAGGGAGACCAGCCATGAAGAGCCGACCGAAGAACCGGGGCCTGATGTACGAGCGACGCAGCGACGACAATCAAGGGGCTTCGTTCAAGCAACAGTACGACTGGGCCAAGGCCGAGTCGAAGGTTCTCGGCGTTCCTTTCCGAGGCACCTACGAAGATGTCGAAGAGATGGTGCGAAAGCGACTGCACCACAAAGCCGATATTTATCTCGATAACGCCATCAGCGGTGGCGACCTGACTCGACCTGGCTTTCGCAAGTTTCTGCGGGACGCGATCGCGGACCCGACCGTGTCTCACGTGTACGTCTTCAAGCGTGACCGGCTCGGGCGACCACAGACGCTCCTCGAGATGGTGGGGCTCGAATACGAACTCATCGCCAGCGGCGTTCAGTTGGTGACGCACGACAAGATCTACACACCTGAAGAACTCAAGCAAAACGAGTTTCCATACCTCATCGGGAGCATGGTCGAGTACCAAGAGCACGGCAGATTTTCGCCGCGGCTCGGTGACCGTATCGTCTTCGTCCAGCAGAGCATGGCGGAACGCGGGCTGAGCACGGGCGGCCGGGCTCCGTATGGACACGGCCGGGCACTCGTGGGCCCCGACGACACCTTCGTGCAATGGCTCGAGGACGGCGAAAACATCCGTCGCGCCGGCCACCATGTACGGTTTCTTCCTCGTGACGAGATCAAGATCGGCGTCTGGTGCATGATCCTCGAATGGCGGGCCACTGGTGACAGTTGCAAGAGGATCGCCGCCCGATTGAATGAGATGGGCATCCCGTCGCCCGACGCGGGCCGCATCCGTCGCGACCACGGCTCAGCTCACCGGGTGCCAGGCAAGTGGCATCCCAACACTGTTCGCGACCTCTGCTCCAACCCCATCATCGCGGGCATCAAGGAGTACGGGCGACGATCCGAGGGCCGCTACCGCCGCGTCGGCGTCGGCGGGCCGCGGGAACTCGAGGAGCACGACCTCCGCCCCGATGGCCAGCCGAAGTTGCTCGAGAATCCGGAGGACGTACGGGTGCGGGCTGCCAGCGGCGGCCAAGCCAAATTCGATCCGGAACGGTGGCATGCCCTGCAGCCGAAAAAGAGATCGATCGACGAGGTCCGGAGGAAGCTTGGCCAGAAGGCGAACAACCCTGAGCGATACCCGCTCTCGACGCGGGTCATCGATCTGACCGATGGCTGCGGAAGCGTGATGCATGGAATTCCGGCCGCGGACAAACTGAAGTACGCCTGCGGCCGCTACTACAACAGCGGATACACCGAGTGCAACCACAACTGGGTCGAGGCCACGGCCGTCACGACCATGCTCATCGACGCGCTCGTCGAGCTCGTCAACAAGGCCGGTGGCCGCGAGGCTATCCGCGATCGGCTCCTGGCGAAGGCCCGCGCGGAGGCTGACCACGACGTCGAGCCTGACGAGCCCGCTGCCCTCGTGCAACTACGGCGACGGCTGGCCGAACTCGAGGACAACGTTGCGACCGCCGAGCGGCGAATGGCCACCGAGAAGAACGAGACCCGCTACGAAGCGATCGCCAAGACCTTTGACAGCCTCGTGGCGGAGAAGGCCGCGGTCGCGCGGGAGATGGCTGAATTGGCCACGCCCAAGCCCGCCACCAAGACCAGCCTGAGCCCTGAGGAGCAGGTCGATGCCCTGATGACGACGATCGACGACCTGGCCGCACTCGCAAAGGACGAAAGCGCCAACCAGAGGATTCGCGATCTGGTCCTCCGGCTCGGCATCTTCGTCGGCCTCGAGTTCGAGGAAGGCCGATGGGGCAAACGGCCCGTTCGCCGCCTCCGCCGCGGCGTGATCGCATTTGGCGAGGACAATCTGCCCGTGCCGATTCACGGACGAAGCCGGGCCGACTGCCCGGCCCAAGACGCCGCCGGCGACGGCGGCAGCAACCACACACACTCAGCCCCGGCGTGTTGCCGGGCGCCGTCGGCTGACCCCGGCTCCTCCGTAGGCGAGGGAGCCGGGAACGACCGCACGGATGAGTCCAACTCCGGGTTGGAGCAGACTCGTCAGGGAACAAACGTCGGGGCGACAGGATTTGAACCTGCGACCTCTTGACCCCCAGTCAAGCGCGCTAGCCAGTCTGCGCCACGCCCCGAAACAGCCGTAAGTCGACGATGCATTTCGCGCCGCCGACCTACAGCCGCAGCACTATCGCAGAACCCCTGCCGCCGTTCAACATGAGCCTAACGCCACGGCTATTTGGCGGGCGAGCGGGTCATCGTGGTCGCCCCGGCCGCCTCATGCACGCACCAGGCCGAGAGGCAATTCCAAAGCGAAGCTCCCATAACACCCGCGACATACCCAGCCGCCGCCGCCACGGCCAAGAGCGCGGCGGCGCCGCCGATCGTGAAGGGCTGCACCGTCACGTCAGGCTCCATGAAGTGAAGCCGCAACACGAAATCGGCCACCGCCTGCCCCACCCCCGTGGCTACGAGCACCAGCCACAGCCCATGCCACGCGGCCAACATGACCGCCAATACGATCCCTAATCGATTCGGATTCACGCGTCCCATGACCCACCTCCACATGTACGGATTGCAATATCAGCTCAGAAGGCATCCCGGCCACCAAACCTCGTCGCCAGGACAAATCCCTGCGACATGTGAACCCTAGGCGGGCAGAGCCCCAAAAAGCCAGCCGATCGCTGACCGCCCCTCGCCAAGGGTTTCGCCAGGCGACACACTGGGGGAAATTTTTTGTTGGCGACAGGCTGAAGATTCGGTTTTTTTTACAGGCTGAAGCCTGTGCTACTTTTTCTGACAGGCTGAAGCCTGTCTTCCTTTTCATGAAATCATTTTCTTCGCGGCTCACGGCCGCCATTGCCGCACGCCAGACACCTGCCTGCGTCGGGCTCGATCCGCGGCTGGCTTCGCTCCCCCCTGCCCTTGCCCCGGCCCGCAACGCGGCCCCGCAGGAGGTCGCAGCCACCTTCACTCGATTCTGTCGCGACGTGATCGACGTGGTCGCGCCGCTGGTGCCGATCGTGAAGCCGCAACTCGCCTGCTTCGAGGCCCTCGGCCTTCCCGGCATGACGGCCCTGGCCGATACGATCGCCTACGCCCGCGAAAAGAATCTGCTCGTGCTCGCCGATGGCAAGCGGGGCGACATCGGCTCCACCGCCGAGGCCTACGCCGACGGCTGGCTGGCGGGCCCCTGGGCCGCCGATGCCCTGACGGTGAATCCCTACCTGGGACTCGATTCCGTGGAGCCCTTCGTGAAGGTCGCCGCCGAGCGGCAGGCCGGCATCTTCATCCTCGTGAAGACCTCCAACCCCGGCAGCAAGGATTTTCAGGACCTCTCCTCCGACGGCCGCACGATCTACGAGCATGTGGCCGCCGGTGTCGAGCAGCTCGCCGCCCGCACGGCGGCCGGCGAAGCCTACGGCGCCGTCGGCGCGGTCGTGGGGGCCACCTGGCCGCGGCAGCTCGACGCCATGCGGGAGGCGATGCCGCATACCTGGATCCTCGTGCCAGGCTTCGGCAAACAGGGGGGCCGAGCGGCCGATGTGCGGGGGGCGTTTCACGCCGACGGGCTCGGGGCGCTTGTCGTGAGCGCCCGCGACGTGATCTTTGCCCACGCGCGACCGGAGATGAACAACGGGCTCACCGCCGCCCAGTGGCAGACGGCGGTGGACCGCGCCTGCCGCGATATGATCGATCGCCTCGCCGCCGATACTCCGGCAGGCGCATTGAAGTGAGACAGCCTCAAGCCTGCTTTACTTGGCCAGCAGCCGGCAGATCAACGGCAGCAGCTGCTTCTTCCGGCTTACCACGTCGGCCAACTGGTAGAGCGCCCGGTCGAGCCGCGGATAGTTGATGTCTTCGAAGTCGTCTGACTCCTTCGACAAGAGCAGGAGCGACCCGTTGCTCACCACGTCAGTCACCAGCAGCGCCGAAAACTCGAGGCCCTGCGTCGCGGCAAATGCCTCGACCGCCTCCCGCAGCTCGTTCTTCCGCTCCCAGAACAGATCAAACCCCGTCTCCTCGATCTGCGAGATCGAAAACCGCACGCCGTGCTCCGTGAACTCCTTGCAGTCTTCGCGGATCACCTCAGCTGGGGTCCGCGACCGCAGGGCCGACCCGGTCTGGAAAAAGTCTCGCGCATACTCGTCCAGATCCTCATGGCAGAGCGTCTTGAGCCAGGCGAGTGAGTCGCGATCCACGTCGGTCGTCGTCGGCGACCGCAGCGAGAGCGTGTCGGCGATGATTCCCGACGCCATGCACAGGGCGATCGCCGGCTCGGGCTCGATTCCCGCCGCCCGAAACTGCCGGGCCACGAGCGTGCAGGTCGAGCCCACCGGCTCATTCACAAACCGAATCGGCTGTGTGCTCTTGAGCCCGCCGCCGAGCCGATGGTGATCGAGCACCTCCACGATCTCCGCCTCATCGGCACCATTCACCGCCTGTCCTAGTTCGTTGTGATCGACGAGCACCAGATGCGGCCGGGGCGGGCTGATGAGATCGGTCTTAAACGCCATCCCGATCAGGCGGTCATCATCGCCCACGACGGGAAAGACCGGCTGCGGCGACCGCTCCACAAGCTCCCGTGCCTCCGTCACCGACAGCTTGCCGGGCACCGTGATCACGTCGCGATCGACGACCGGGTCGATGAACTGCGACGACTTGATGCGGAGCGTGGTATTGACCGTGTCGAAGGGGCTCGAGATCACCGACACACCCTTCGCTTTCGCGATTTCCACGACTTCTGACGCCAGCGGAAAGCCACCCGTGATCACGATCGCCCGCACGCGGGCGTCGATCGCCGGCAACTGGATCGACGGCCGGTCGCCACAGACCACGATGAGCCGTTCCGCCGGATATTTCTGCATTCGCTCGGTGAATCCCTCGGCGCTCATCGAGCCCACCATCACGAGCAACTCGTCGGCGCGGTCGGGGTCGATGGCGTTGCGAAACGAGCCACCGAGCACGTCGCAGATCTTTTGCAGGCTGGTACAGACGGCCCGCGCCTTGGTGGTGTCGGCGGCGTCGGTGAAAAACAGCTCCATCATCGTGAGGATCGAGAGCACGCCCACCACATGCCGATCGCTGTTGATCACCGGGATCGCCCGCAGGTCGCCCTGCCGCATTCGCTCGTAGGCCTCGTGAAAGACATCACCGAAGGAGGCCGTCACGAGCGTGCGACGGCAGACATCTTCCACCTGCGGCCGCACATCCATGACGAGCTTCGGCGCCGGCAGGCCCGCACGACGCAGCACAAACTCCGTCCGCTGGTTGGGCGGCCCGCAGCAGGCCGCCACGGCGTCGGGCCGCGTCGTCCGCCGCAGGAGGTCGGCGTAGGCGATCGCCGAACAGATGGCATCCGTGTCGGGGTTGCGATGTCCGAAGACCAGCGTGCTCATGCGGCGATCACGCTTCTCCCGGCGCCTGCAGCCAGCAGGCCAGCGATGGATCCCAGGCGAGCAGCTCCTCGGCCTTGAAGTAGATGCCGATCTCGCGGGTGGCCGACTCGGGGGAATCGGAGGCATGCACGAGATTCATTTGACGGCTGGCGCTAAAGTCGCCGCGAATCGTGCCGGCGGCCGCCTTGAGGCCGCTGGTGGCCCCGAGCATCTCGCGGACCACGCGGATCACCTCCGGCCCCTCGAACACGGTCGCCACGACGGGCGCTGCCGTGATGAACTCCTCGAGGCCGGGATAGAACGGCTTGCTGACATGCTCGGCATAGTGCTGCTTGGCCATCTCGGGCGTGATCCGCAGCATCTTCATCGCCACGAGCCGCAGCCCCTTCTGCTCGAAGCGGGCAAGGATCGTGCCCAACAGCCCCCGCTCGAGGCAGTCGGGCTTGAACATGACAAACGTGCGTTCCATGAAATTCTCCGTCGGGGAAGGATGCTGGGAAGTCTATGTAGCGGCGGCGGGAGGCCACAACCAGACCACCTTGCCGCCGCCTCGGCACTCGCCTAGTCTCCCCCCGCGGCGCGGACAAACCCGTGGCCCAGTTCGCAGGTTGAATTGTTTCACGGGCATGAGTGCTCCCATGCGAAACAGGTTTTCCCTGACCGCCGTGATGGCGTTGTGTGTGGTTTTGCCAGGCCGCGTCGCACAGGCAAGCGATCCCTCTCCAGCAATGGTGGCCAACTTCACCCGTGTCGTGCAGCCGTTGCTCTTCAACCGCTGCGGCACCGGCTGCCACGGTGGCCCTGACGCCGGGAGCTTTCACCTGATCAGGCGAGACTTCACCGGCCGGATCACCCGTGAGATCACGCTCGCCAACATTGAGGCGATCATGGCCGCCTGCGGCCCAGAGCGATCGCCCGCCCCGCTCGTTGCGACCATCAGCGCCCGCCACCCGAAGTCGGCCACCTCGCCCCGGGAACTGGCCGAGCCGCTCTCACCCCGTGAGCGGGCGATTCTCGAAGGTTGGCTCGCCGCCGCGTTCACGGCCGACGCAGCAGCGGCGACGCAGGCTACCGCCGGCCAGCCAGCCAACCGGTTTCGACAGCTGCTCGACAACGCCGCCAACCCACCGCCGCTGCCGCAGCCGCAGCCGCCACAAGGCGCGATCTTGAAGTAGGACAGCCTAAAGCCTGTCCTCCATGACCCGCAGATCCCCGCGAATCACCGCCTCCAAAAACTCGCGGTTGCCCTCAAGCAGATCGGGCTCGGCGAGCAGCTCCTCGGCCGTTCGCCAGAAAATCTCATCCACCTCGATCGGATCGGGCACGAGATCGCCGTCATCGGCAAGCGCCACCGTCCACCAGGCCAGCGACGTGCCCCACGACGTGACGCTCCGCCATACGCACGCCCGGGCTTCCACCTGCGCAGCGAGCTCCTCGCGGCACTCCCGCACCACCGCCTCATGCTCTTCCTCGCCCGCCTCGATATGGCCGCCGGGAAAGCAGACACGGCCTCCGGCCCGCACCGTGCGGCCGCGGCGGATCGCCAGAAAAAGTCCGTCACGCTGCGCGACCGCCACCACGCCACACCTCCGACCCGAATGTTTGCGGCCCTGATTTTCGCTCGCCACGCGGTGCCTCGCAGACGTTTCAGACTCTGCTCCATACACTACACTGTCGGGTTCGAATCGTGTCCCCCTCGCCCCAGCCTCCCGCCGTGGTGCCTTCGAAAGTTGCATGATGGAAACGTCGCCGCCCCCCAAACGCCCCCAGCAATCCCCGTCGCCCGGCCGCCCGCTCAGCATGCCCGTGATCATCATGCTGATCCTGGCGGGGCTGGCGCTGGTGACCATGCTGGCCCGTGAACAGGCCAGTGGCGGCCCCGTGCTCAGTTACGACCAGTTTGTGCGTGAGGTGAAGGCCGATAACGTGTCGGCCGTGACGATCACCGGCAACACGCTGCGGGGCGAGCTCAAGACTCCTCCCGGAGGCGATGCCGCCGCCCCAAAAACCTTTTCGCTCGAACTCTCCAACTACGTTGCCAAAGACCTCGACGCCCTGCTCCTTGAGCACGGTGTCCGCACGAGCGTCCGCCAACCAACCGACGGTACTGGCTTCCTGCTGGGTCTTTACCTGCTCGTGCCGCTGTTGTTGATGGCCGGGTTTTGGATGACGCTTCGCCGCGCCCGCGATCCGCTCGGCGGCGGCTTTCTCGGCGGCTTCAGCAAATCGCCGGCGAAGCGGTTTACCGCCTCCGACAAGCAGGTGACCTTCGCCGATGTTGCAGGCCTCGAGCAGGTGAAGCAAGACCTGCAGGAGATCGTGGAGTTTTTGAAAGACCCGAAGAAGTTTGAGCGACTCGGAGGCCGGGTGCCGAAGGGCGTGCTCTTGATGGGCCCTCCCGGCACCGGCAAGACACTCCTCGCCCGGGCCGTGGCCGGCGAGGCGGGCGTGCCCTTCTTTTCGATTTCGGGCAGTGAGTTCATCCAGATGTTTGTGGGCGTGGGCGCCTCACGGGTTCGCGACCTCTTCAAGACGGCCAAGGATCAGTCGCCGGCGATTCTCTTTATTGATGAGATCGACGCGGTGGGCCGTGTCCGCGGCGCGGGCCTCGGCGGCGGCCACGACGAGCGGGAGCAGACGCTCAACCAGATCCTCTCCGAGATGGACGGCTTCAGTCCGTCGGAATCGGTGATCGTGCTGGCGGCCACCAACCGGCCCGACGTGCTCGACCCCGCCCTCCTTCGCCCCGGCCGCTTCGATCGGCATGTGACCGTCGACCGTCCCAACCAGAAGGCGCGACAGGCCCTCTTTCAGGTGCACACCAAAAACGTGCCCCTCGCGGCCGATGTCGATCTCGACCGACTCGCCGGCGCCACCGTCGGCCTCACCGGCGCCGACATTCGCAACCTCGTCAACGAGGCGGCCCTGTGGGCCACGCGGCATGACAAGACGGCCGTTGATTCCTCCGATTTCGACTACGCACGCGACAAGGTGCTGATGGGCCCGAAGCGGGAAGAGGTGCTCACCGGCCGCGAGAAGAAGATGACGGCCTATCACGAGGCGGGCCATGCCCTCGGCGCCTGGCTCCTGCCCGGCGTCGACAAGCTGCACAAGGTGACGATCATCCCCCGCGGCCGGGCACTCGGCGTCACGCAGCTCGTGCCGGAAGAGGATCGGATGAACATCGGCGAATCCGACCTGCTCAACCGGCTGGTCTTCATCCTGGCCGGCCGCGCGGCGGAGAAGCTCGTGTTTGGCGAATACTCGGCCGGCGCGGAAAACGATCTCGTGCAGGCCACGCGGATCGCGCGGAAGATGGTGGCCCACTGGGGGATGAGCGACAAGGTCGGCCCCGTCGCCTGCGCCACCTCCAACGAGCATCCCTTCCTCGGCCGCGACGTGTACGAGCAGCGGGAATTCAGCGAGCGGACCGCACAGATGATCGACGAGGAGGTGTTTCGGCTCCTCAACGAGGCGGCCGACCGCGCCACGAAGCTGCTCACCGACAATCGCGACAAGCTCGACCAGCTGGCCGGGGCGCTGGAAAACCAGGAGATGCTCGACGACACCGAGGTCGTCGGCATCATCGGGCCGGCCGCGCCCCGCCGGGCGGGCGAGGCTTCGGGCCCCGATGCCGCGAGTTCTCAAGCCGCCCGCGACGCTGCACACGAATAGCCTTTCGTCACCGAATCGATCCGGAGCACCGATGCTTTCCCACGCCGTCTACTTCACGCTCAAAGACCGGTCACCTGCCGCGGCCGCGGCCCTCGTCGAGAGCTGCCGCACCCACCTCACCGGCCACCCGGGGGTCACGTATTTTTCCGTCGGCACCTGCGCCGCCTACGACCGCGAAGTCAACGACCGCGACTTCGACGTCGCCCTGCTGATCGTCTTCGAGTCGCATGCCGCCCACGACGCCTATCAGGTGGCCGACCGCCACAACCAGTTCATCGCCGAAAACGCCACAACCTGGGCCAAAGTCCGCGTCTTCGACACCGACGTGTAGGACAGGCTGAAGCGTGATGCAATCCGCGGCGATGAACGACAGGCTGAAGCCTGTCACAAATGATTCAGCTCGGGGTTGCCCGTGCCACAGAGCCGGCGTATGCAAACAAGCGCAGCCAGGATGGCGAAGCGCCGTTTGCATCCGAGTGAGCGAAGGGCAGGA
>JAQBZA010000082.1 GCA_027622795.1 Planctomycetota bacterium
GCGGATCTCGCCTCCCACGATGATGCGGCCCCGCCAGAAAAACGGGGTCTGGTTTCGCATCACAAACGCGTTGAGCGCGACAAACCCTTCCACATCATCGGGATGTACGCACCTGAAAGCGAGCGTCGGATCGGCCATCACAGCCGCCCGGTCAAGCTCGAGCATCGTGAGCCAGCGGGAGCTGCAGAAAGAAAAATAGGGCTCGCCGACCGCGTTGAGTTCGATGGTGTAGGTGCCAACCGGGATGTTTTCGGTCAGCTTGTAGGCCACCTCGGCATCGGGCACGGGCCGCGGCTGCGCGATCGCCCCCGCCAACGACGCGTTACCGGCATCCGGTTCTGCAAGATTTTGATACTCATCGAGATTCATGGCGGTCAGCAACGATCGGCGTTTGCGTCGTTGCTCGCGTATCGAACGGGGTCAGATTTCGGCGTCAGCCTCTCGAATGAGCGGCTCGAGCCCACGAAGCCGATAACGGCGGCAAAGCTCCCGGATGCTGGCGCGGTCTGCGGACGGGTTTGAACGGAGCAACTCGACTATGTCGGCCTTGGACTTCATTCCACCTGCATACAGCTTCAAACCAATCAGGTGCGGCAGTGGAATGATTCGCAGGGGTCCGGACTCACGTGTCGAAAGAGTTGCTGCAGCCAAGCCCGTATCGATGATTGCCGGAAATCGCTCACCGAAGTTGACAATCTGCACGAGGCCGAAGGCTCCACTGATATCGATCACTCCACCGAGAGGGTCTTGTCCATCCGGCTCCCGGTAGGCCACCTCAAAGCCTGCGAGTCGAAGATTGTTCGACACCTTCGGAAGATCACAGACAGCAACATTCACGCCGAGATCGATATCTTCTGTATGACGGACGTAATGGTGGGCAGCCATAGCCGCCGCACCGATCACAATCGCCTTGATCCCCTGTTTAGCCAGCAGATCAGCAATCTGCTCCGTCGTTTCAAGTAGGTCGGATGAACGCGGCATCCCTATCACTTATGGAGGGGCCTGGGACCAGAGAGGCAATTCGCTCCTTCAAGCCGATTGCCAACCGAATGCGATCCTCCACCGACAGCCGTTCCATCCGCTGCCTCTCAAGTTCCTTCGAGCGATTGATGCACCGGCTGGGCCGGGGATGCGGATTGACTGGGGCAGGGCTTCGCATGGGCGATCTCACAGAAGATAACCGTATAAATCGTAGCAGGACACTCGACGCGAAAGCAACGCGATCCACCCCGCCTGCGTCATCACCAAGGCCGGCGAAACACGCTATCTCCCCATCCTCCCCATCAGGCGGCAACGAGATAGTCGCAGGGTCGGCCGCTCGCCGACGAATTGTGACAAATGTACCGAGGAAGTGTACCGAGGAAGTGTACCGAGGAAGTCACTTCTATCGGCGGTGTCCGCTGTTCGCGGCCGCATAATTCCGCTCCGGAAAAATCGGGGCGATGAAAAGTGGCGGAATGACGATCTCGCTGGGTAACCTCAGCATCGTATTGAGGTTTGTATTGCCTGCCCGCTCCCTTTGTCACCCGCCCCGCCCCTGGCTTATCGCCCGCCTATGTTCAGTCCGCTTGCCAATCTTCTCGAATCTTGTGGTCTTTCTCGGGCTGTTCGCCGGGGCTGGAGCGTGTTTAGCCGGCGGCCCCGTCGGCTCGGCTTGCGGAGTGAACGCCCTGCCGTTGGGCTGGCTGTCGAAGGGCTTTCGGCGGCTGAGTCGCTCGAAATGCGGAGGCTGATGGCGGTCGACATCACGTTTGACGGATTGTCAAGCGTGCTCACCGTCGCCTTTGATGACGCGTCCGACGACGCCATCTCGCTCTCGATCAATGCCTCCGGCTACTCGGCCACCGGGGCCAACGAGACCTCCGGCACGGGCACGATCAGCCAACTCATTGTGACGGATGCCGGCACGGTCAAGTCATCCGATTTCACACTCCTTCAGGCCGACCAGACGCTCACCGGCGGCCTTTTCATTGCCTCCAATATCACCGCGGCCCGGATTGAGGATTCGGTGACGACCAGCGGCGGTGACATTTCCATTGGGGCCAACTGCCTGACGTCCTTCACCGCGATCACGCTCGACTCAGGTGCCGGCAACCAGACGTACGCCGGCCCGGTCGCACTCCTTGGCGACGTGACGGTGAACGCCATGGGGGGCGGCACTGTTGCCAGCAGCGGCGGCCTGGCTAGCGCGACCCCAGGAACGTCGGCACTCACAATCGATGCCGGCACCGCGGGGGCCGTGACCTTCTCCGGCGCCGCCACGACGGTCGCGGGCAATGTCTCGGTGGCCGCTCGCAATATCGTGATCACGGCCGACCTCGTCTCGACGAGCGGCGATATTTTGCTGACCGGCGACGCCGGAGCGACGGTCACGGGAGTGTTTCATCGTGTGCATCTCAACGGCAGTGGCGTCGGGGTGAAGACGCTGGCCACCGATCTGATCGCGGGCGCGACCGGGGCGATCACCGTGCAGGGCCGGGGCGGCGATGCGGTGGCGGCAGGGTCGGCAAGTCAGGCATTCGGGGTCTATCTTCACTCCAGGCCCGACACGCTCACGAGCCGGCTCACACTCGGCCTCAGCACTGCAGAGATCGACCGGATCACGGCCGGCACCCCCTCCGTCAACTCGGCGACCGCCGGCGTTGCGACCGTCTCGATCCCGCTCACTCCGGCCAACGTGACGAATCTCGCCATTCGCTCCGCGGCCGGGGTCACGCTCGCCGGCCATATCATGCTCGCCGGCTACATCACGACCGACGGAGGCACGATCACGATCGACGATGGCGCCGGTGGCGACACGGCGGCAACCCTGAAAACAGTGGGCTCCTCGACACGACCAACGGCGGGAGCACGCCCACAGTCGCAGCCGTCACGATCCGCGGCACGGTGACAAGCAACACCACCAGCTTCAACCTCCAGATCAACGCCGGCACAGGCGGTGTTGGAACAGGCGGTGAAGTCTTGGTGAACCGCCTTTCGGGGGCCATCGGCGGCACAACCCCGCTGACCGCGGTCACGCTGATCAACGCCCGTGACACAAACATCGGCCGTGCTGTCAATGCCGGCACACTCTCGCTTCTCGACGCGACTGAAAACATCGTCGTGCAGGGCGTGATGAATCTCTCAGCAGGCCCTGGTGGCCGCCGCTAAACCGTACAACCTCACCTTTGTCGGCGGATCGGCCGGCACGAGTGTGATCGCCGGTGAAACGATGGTTTTGAACATCGGCACCCTGAGATTTGGATACCAGGGGGGAGACGCATTCACCTTCTCCGCAGGCGTGGTGGTAACCGCCCCCGCGTCGATCGATCTAAGTGCCACGATCGGTGCCACGACCGGCGTGATCACGCTCGGCGACGCCGACACTGGCGTCTTGGTTGGTGGCGGGCCCACGATCGGGGGCAGTTCAACCGGCGACATCACGATCGGCGATCTGTCTTTTGTGGACGGTGTCGGAATCATCCTGGGCACGGGCACCGCCAATGCAATCGAGGTCGGGGCGATCAGTGGCAACGGCCAATACGGCATCGTCGTGACCGGCGGAGCGACTGACACGACGATCGGCGGCTCGGGAGCGAGTGCCAAGCCGCTGGTGAGTAACGGCCTGTTCGGCATCACGGTGTCGGGCGACGTGTCGGGGACGATGGTGCTGGGCAACCTCGTCTCGAGCCACACGACGGCGAACATCTATCTCAACAACGCCCGCAACCTGGCGATCGGCTCGGCGACCACCGGTGACGAGAATACCTTCGACACCGCCGATTACGGCGTCTATGCCGGTGGCAACCTCTCCGGTACGACGATCGCGGGCAATACGTTCCAGCAGCACACTCTCGGCGGCGTGGTGCTCACCGAGGCCGGCAACCTCACAGTCCGCGACAACACCCTCGACGACAACGGTGCCTACGGCGTCTACGCCGGCGGCGATCTCACCGGCACCACGCTCCAGGGCAACACCATCTCCAACCACACCGTCGGCGTGCTCGTGGACAACGGGGCCAACCTCACGATCGGAAGCGCAAGCGGCACGACCACTGGCGATGCCGATGCCAACGTGATCACAAAGAACACGAGTGCCGGCGTTGTGATCAACGGGGCGGGCTCCCAGAACGTGAGCATCCTCTCCAACTCGATCTTCGAGAATGACTTCATCGGCATCAGCCTCTCGGCTGGTGGCAATGCCCTGGCCCGCACGCCGCGGCTCACCGCAGCCAGCACGACCGAGGCGGTCGGATCAATCATCGGCACCGATGGCGACGTCTTCCGGATCCAATACTTCAAGAGTGCGGACGAGGTGACCAGCAGCAGCCGGTTTGCCCAGGGCGAGCAACTCATCGGCTACCGGGACGTGACGATCGTGGGCGGCACCGCCTCGATCGACTACGACGTCAGTTCGCCCGGCGTGATCGTGACCGACTGGATCACGGCCACCGCCACGCTCTTGGTCGGCGGCCTGCCTTCGGAAACCTCCCAGTTCTCCTTCGGCATCCGCGTCACGGCGTAAGCGGCCCACCGAAACGGGCCTAGAGATAGCATGCCGGTGGCCCCGAACAACATCGATTGTCGCGTCCGTCACGCCTCACCCGCTCGCTCCGCTCATGTCAGGGCAGGGCAGAGCGAACCCGCTCGGACTGGTCCCCCTGGAGAATCGTTCGGCAAAAGCTTCCGTAAGCCGGCGTCGCCCATAGGGCCGTTAGCTCGAGGCCGTGCGGTATCTAGCCCGACTGTTGAGCGCGTATACTGACAATAGAAAAGTAAGTGAATCCTATGAAATGAGGCACGTTGTGGTTCAGGCGAAACCGGATCTCTCGACAGAGGCGGCAGTCGAATGGATGCGGGCCTGGCACTCGGCCGGCCCGGCGCTTGAACGCGTGCGCCGGGCGGAGCTTCGGGTGCTCGACGGCCGCAAGGCGTTGGCCCTGCTTACTGGCCCGGCTGACTACCGACGGGAACCGCGGAACGCTCGGCCCTCATCCGGGCTCGTTGAGCAACAGCGGTGGTTCATGAAGGCCCGCGGCGATGCTCGAGGTTTACCGCCTCGCTCGTCGAGCTCAAAGAGGAGCCCGAAATCCTCGGGAGTCTCGCCCGTATGCGTGAGCAGATATGACATCGAGCTCCCGGCCTTGATCCCCTGAGCGTCGAGCAAATCGGTAATCTGCTTCATCGCCTCTTCATTCGCGACCGCTTTCCAGCCCCACCAAATCCGCCAAAAACCACCGCCATTGCCCGACAAAAACCGATGTGACTACAAAGACCACATGATTACCAACCTCCGAGATGCCAAGGCCCGCCTGAGTCTGCTCGTGCATCTCGCGGCAGCCCGTGTCGCCCAATTACGAAGCATCGTGACCACCGACCGCCGGATGCGAGTAGCGGCGGAAGCGATCGGAATGACCGCTGTCGATCCGTGACCGGTGTCGGTTTCGTGCCTGCGGGAGTGACCGACTGGATCACCGCCACCGCCACGCTCTTGGTCGGCGGCCTCTCCTCCGAGACCTCCCAGGTCTCCTTCGGCATCCGCGTCACGGCATTGGGGCATTTGCCGCAATCCCAAACTGCAGGGCGAGCACGGTCGCGGCGGGGAAGTTCCGCGCCACCTCCGGCTCCGCGGTGAGAAACCGCCAGACGGCATCAAACTGCCACACCACCAGCCCGCCTGCGGCGGTCCGGATCAGCAGCCGATTCCCTGCGGGCAGCGACTCCGCAGCCACTGCCACGGCCCCGACGATGCCCGATTGCACGACCGGCTGCCCGTCGCGGGTGAGCGATATCTCGCCGGCGAAGAGCTGACCGGCGGCGGTCCGCCTGAGCGTGGCCGTGCCCGTGAGATCGATCGGCGCCGTCACATTCGCAGGCAGCGCGGGCGGGGCATCGCCCTGCTCCACCGCCGCCCCGCTGGCCGAACGCGGCAGCACGATGCTCGTCGCATTGCGAATTCCCGCAAAGCCCACCAGCCGCCAGGTATCGTCCGCGACGAATCGATGCAGGGCCCCGGAGCCGCGATGCCTCGCGGTCACGAGCCGCTCGCCATGTTCCACCTCCGCCTCAAGCAACTGCCACTGAGCCTCGAGACTGGCAAAGTCAGTCGACGACGTGATCGCCACATCATTCGCAAGCCACTCGCCGGCCGCTGTCCGCACCAGCTGCACGTCGCCCTGCGACTCGACCGGCCCGCCGAGGATTGCCGTTACCGCTGCAGCACCAATCGAGAATCCCGTGAGCGGCGTCACGTCCTGCACGAAGAGCCCGGCGCTATTGGCCGCCACGAGCAGCTGACCATTCGGAGTGACGATTGCCGACTGCGGTTCGCCCGGGGTCACGATCCGTCCGAGCAGCAGCGGATGCGTGGGCCGTGCGAGATCGACGACTGCTAACCCCTCGGCCCCCAGCGTGACAAACCCGCGCGAGCCGTCCGCGCTGAGGCCCAGCCCGCTGGCGGTCGCACCGAGGTCGAGGGTGGCGGTCACCTGCGGCGACCGTGGATTTGCGAGGTTAATGGCGTGCAGCCGCCCCGCGGTGGTCACTGCGTAGGCCGTCTGATTGTCGGAGCCGATGGCGACGGCCACCGCCGTTTCGCCACCGAGCGAAATCCGGGCCAGGCTCCGCGCCGTCGCGGGGCTCGCCACGTCAAAGACCTCCACGCCGCTGGTCTCCACGGCCAGCACGGCGAGCGACCGATTGGGGCTTACCGCCACATCCCGCACCGGCCAGGCCCCGGCCACACCTTTCACCTTCGTCGGAGCGGCGGGATTGGCGAGATCGTAGATTAGCAGTCCGTCGAACCGGTCGCCGACGTAGGCATAGCGGCCATCGGCGGAGGTGGCGACGGCGACCGCATTGGTCGGCTCGGTGATCACCGACACAACCTGCGGCGCCGCCGGATTGAGGGCATCCACCACGACGAGGCCCGTCATCGTGTCGGCGACGTAGGCATAACGGCCATTGGCCGAGACAGCCACATCGGCGGCGATCCGGCCGGTCGCCACCGAGCCGACGAGGGCTTCGGTGCCGATCGAGCCAACGCGAATGATCTGCAGCCCGGAGGAGTTGTCGGCCACGAAGGCATAGGCACCATCAGGACGGACCGCCAGCCGCTTCGCACCGCCCGTCGTGGGCACGATCGCGGTACTGTTGGAACGCGTCGTGTCGATCAGCAGCGTCCCGCCGCCACCATCCGCGACAACCAGGAGGCCGCCGGGCCCGGCCGCAACTCCCAGCGAGCCGACCGCGCCATCGAGGCGACCGATCGCGCGGGGTGCGGCAGGATTCGCGACGTCGAGTACCGCGGTGCCGCTGCCGTCGGCCAGATAGGCTCGCCGGCCATCGGAGGAAAATGCCGCCCCCCACGCCCGGCCCCGCGTATCGAGGCTGCCGACCACAGCCGCCGCGGTGGGCGTGGCCACGGAAACGATCTTCACGCCAGCCTGGCCGCAGGCCACGATCGCCACGCCCGCTGGCCCGACCGCGATCCCTTCGGGAGCGGCTCCGAGCGTTACCGTCCTCACCACGGCCGCCGCGGCCGGATTGGCCGCATCGATCACCTGCAGCGTGCCGGCCGAGTTGGTGATGAAGGCGTAGCGGCCATCAGCCGAGGCGGCCACGCCGAGGGCATAGTTGCCGAGGGCCACGGTACGAGTGACCCGCGGCCCGCCGGCGGCGAGGAGATCGACGATATCGAGCCCCCCCTGCCCGGCAGCCACGAACACATACCGCCCGCCGGCTGTCGTCGCCACGCCGTAGGCATAGCCGCTCGTCGCCACGGTGGCTGTGATCCGCGGAGCGGAGCGTGTGGCCAGATCGATCACCGACAGGCCGCCAAAGTCGTCGGCCACATAGACCTGTCGGCCGTTGGCCGCAATCGCCACGCCCACGGCCGCGCCCGGCGTATTGAGCCTGGCGAGCGTCTGCCCCCGGCTCGCTTCGAGCAGGCTGACCACTCGCACGCCGCCGCCCCGTTCGGCGATGAGGGCGAAGCTGCCGTCGGCCGCCACGGCCGCAGCCATCGCAGAAGCATCCGTGGCAATCTGCGCGACCACCTGCGAGGGGGTGAAGAGCGTGTCGACGCCGCGGGCTCCGTTGGCGAAGCCACCGGTGCCATCCCAGGTGCGAAACGTGATGGCGTCGATCGTCGGAGCGGGTGCGTCGGCGCTGTTGATCGTGGGGCGGAAGGCGAGCCGCGTCTGAGGGTTGGCATGAAGAATAATCGCTGCGCGGCCGCCGACGTCGTCAGCCTCCGACCATGTGCCGCCGCCATCCGTCGAAAAGAAGAGCCGGCCGGCGGTGGCGTCGAAACCCGTCACGGCGATCCCGGCCTCCCCTGCGGCAAGGCTCGACACGGCAACGCTGCCGACAAATTCTCCGCTCGCGGGCGGCGCGGCAACTGAGGTGAACGGGCCAAAGGACTGCGCTGCATCCGGATCGATCGCTGGCCAGGGATTCGCTGCCAAAAGGCAACGCGATTCGAGCGGTTCGGGGCAGGCGAGCGCACGGCCTGAATGGCGGCCCGGCGGCCTTCGACGGTGACTCCTGCTCGCCATCTCAATCTCGCCCTCGACGCCGCTCCGCACGCCCTTCGCTTCTACCCAAGTTTCGGCTTTTCAGCGAGGAATTTTCGCCCCAGTCCGATCGTGCCGAGTCCTGCGGGCCGACTCTAAAACTCGGGTCGGAAGGCGGCCGTTCCAGCAAATTTTCGGAAAACATGAAAGCGAGCTATACATAAAGTGATCACTTTAGGGCACTTCTGTCGTTCTCGGCCCCCTCTTTTCAGGGTCCATGTGAGCCAGCTTGCCGGCTTGCACAGTTTTTGAGGATTGATTTTTTTTCAGTAGTGTCCGGTTGACGCAAAGGGCTCTCGTCAGAACACCATGCCCCGCAGGGGCTTACGCTCAATGATCGTTGTACACGACTTCAACTCGGCAGGACATTTGACCCCCGGCAGAGCGGAATTTCCGTCGCCGGAAAGGGCAAGGTGGTCTTGTGTTCGACGGGCAGTTCGTGTTCTCGCAACTCTTGGATTTTCTCCCACGTCGCGACTTCAACGCCTGCGTGGAGCGATACCGCGGCAACTACAAGTGTCGTGGGTTCTCTTGCCGCGATCAGTTTCTCACCATGGCTTTTGCTCAGCTGACGTACCGAGAGAGCCTTCGCGACATCGAGATCTGCCTGCGGGCCCTCGGCACCAAGCTCTACCACGCGGGTTTCCGCTCCAAGATTTCCAGGAGCACGATGGCGGACGCCAATCAGCGTCGCGACTGGCGGATCTACGCCGACTTCGCGCACATCCTGATTCGGCGTGCCCGTGTGCTGTACGCGAAAGACGCGTTGGCCGTGGATCTGGAAGACACGGCCTACGCCCTGGACTCGACCACGATCGATCTCTGCCTGAGCCTCTTCCCGTGGGCCAGATTCCGAACGACCAAGGCGGCGGTCAAGATGCACACGCTCTTGGATCTCCGTGGCAACATTCCCTGTTTTGTGCACGTTTCGCCCGGGAAAATGCACGATGTCAACGTGCTCGACCGGCTGTTGATCGAGCCTGCCGCGTTCTATGTGATGGATCGAGCGTATCTCGACTACCACCGCCTGCGGCGGTTCACGACAGCCGGCGCGTTTTTCGTGACACGGACCAAGAGCAATCTTCGCTGCACAGTCCGGGAGAAACGTCCCGTCGATCGCACGACAGGACTCCGCAGCGATCACACCATCGTGCTCAATGGGTTCAAGACGGCGGCTCTGTATCCGGAGCCGTTGAGGCGAGTGGCCTTCTACGACGTCGAACACAAACGGCGACTCGTGTTTCTCACCAACAACTTCGCACTTCCGGCGCTGACAATCGCCGGCCTCTACAAGTCCCGCTGGCAAATCGAGTTGTTCTTCAAGTGGATCAAGCAGCACCTTCGCATCAAGGCTTTTTTCGGCACGAGCGAAAACGCGGTGAAGACCCCAGATCTGGATCGCGATCAGCGTGTACGTGCTCGTGGCGATCGTGAAGAAGGAACTCAGGGTCGAGCGAAGCCTCTACGAAATCCTTCAGGTCCTGAGGCTCACGCTGTTTGAAAAAACACCGCTTTTACAGGCACTTCAGGCCGAAATCGACGCATCCGAGCAAGACACCGATCGTAACCAGTT
>JAQBZA010000083.1 GCA_027622795.1 Planctomycetota bacterium
CACTGGCCACTCTCGCCAACCTCGTTCGCCGACCGAGCGTCAACCCCATGGGCCGCGACGTCTCGGGGCCGGACTATCTTGAGGGACGGGTCACGGAATATCTCGTGCAACGGTTCGCAGCCGCCGGTCTACCCTTCCTGCGGCAAAAGGTGGCACCGGGGCGAGACAACGTTTTGGCTCGGCTTGAGGCGACGGTGCCGGCCGCGCCGGTGATCCTCTGGGATGCCCATCAAGACACCGTGCCTGCGGAGGGCATGACGATCGATCCGTTCACGCCGGTGGTCCGCGATGGGAAGCTTTTTGGTCGCGGAGCCTGCGACGTGAAGGGGGGCATGGCGGCGATGCTGGTGGCGATCGACCGCCTCCGGGCAGCCGACTCGGCCCGGCATGCGACGGTGCTCTTCGCCGCGACGGTCAACGAGGAGTTTGGATTTTCCGGAGCCAAGGCGCTGGCGCGGCTGTGGGAGGAGCCTGCTCTCGATGCTCCGGCGAGCGACGCGGCGGCCCGCGAGTTTGTCGGGGCCCGCCCCACGGCGGCGATCATCGCCGAGCCGACCGACCTCGATCTGGTCACGCAGCATAAGGGGGCGGTGCGGTGGCGGATTCGAATCCGCGGCCGTGCCTGTCACAGTTCATTTCCCGAGCGGGGCGAGAATGCGATCTACCCGGCGGGCCGTGTGATCCTGGCAATCGAGGCCCTCGCCCGGGATTTGCTCACCCGCAATGCCGACCATCCCTGTGGCCCGCCCACGCTGAGCCTGGGCACGATCCATGGCGGCAGTGGCGTGAACCTTGTGCCCGACCTCGTGGTGCTCGAGGTGGAGCGGCGGGTGCTGCCGGACGAATCACCGATCGCCGCGCGGAATGAGGTGATCGAGCGGATCACGGCCGCTTCTGGCGATACCCGCGTGGAGCACGACGACCCATTTTTGGAAAGCGGCGGGATGTCGGCCGAGCATCCGCAGGCGGCAGCGGTGGCCGATTGGCTTGTTGCAGCAGCGATGTCGCAAGGGGCTGCGCCGCAGCGGCTGGCGGCCCGATATGGCACCAACGCGAGCGTGTATGCCGCTGCCGGCGTGCCCTGCGTGGTGTTTGGTCCGGGCTCGATCGCTCAGGCCCACACGGTCGATGAATGGATCGCGGTCGATCAGGTGGAAGCCGCGGTCGCCACGCTCACAGCTTTTGTGACCAGCCCTGCCAAGCTGTAGCCGGGGTGGTACAACAGCATTTTTGCATTCCCGGAGGAGACTACAGGATGGCAGGCAAGATCAAGGTTGTGGGGCCGGTCGTCGAACTCGACGGCGACGAGATGACCCGGATCATCTGGGACTTCATCAAGCAAAAGCTGATTCTCCCCTACCTCGAGATTGACCTCCGTTACTACGACCTCTCGATCCAGAGCCGCGACGCCACCGGTGACCAGATCACGATTGATGCCGCCAACGCCATCAAGGAGTGTGGGGTAGGCGTGAAGTGCGCCACGATCACGCCCGACGAGGCCCGTGTGGAGGAGTTTGGTCTTCAAAAGATGTGGAAGAGCCCCAACGGGACGATTCGCAACATCCTCGGTGGCGTCATCTTTCGGGAGCCAATCATCATCAAAAACATCCCCCGGCTGGTTCCCGGCTGGACGAAGCCGATTGTCGTGGGGCGTCATGCGTTTGGTGACCAGTATCGCGCCACCGATGTAAAAGTTCCGGGCCCGGGATCGCTCACACTCACATTCACCCCCGCCGACGGCTCGCAACCGATGGAGATGCAGGTCTACGAGTTTCCCGGCTCCGGCGTGGCGCTGGCAATGTACAACCTCGACGACTCGATCCGAGATTTTGCCCGGGCCAGTTTTCGGTATGGTCTCGCTCGTACCTATCCTGTCTACCTTTCCACGAAGAACACGATCCTCAAGGCGTACGACGGTCGCTTCAAGGATCTTTTCCAAGAGGTGTTCGATGCGGAGTTCAAGGAGCAGTTTGCGGCTGCCGGAATCACCTACGAACATCGCTTGATCGACGATATGGTGGCCAGCGCCCTCAAATGGGAGGGGGGCTATGTCTGGGCGTGCAAAAATTATGACGGTGACGTGCAGAGCGACATCGTGGCTCAGGGCTTCGGCTCGCTCGGTCTCATGACCAGCGTGTTGATGACACCCGACGGGAAGACTGTCGAGGCTGAGGCGGCCCATGGCACCGTGACGCGGCACTACCGTCAGCATCAGCAGGGCAGGCCGACCAGCACCAATCCGATTGCCTCAATCTTTGCCTGGACAAGGGGTCTCGCCCATCGCGGCAAACTCGACAGCACGCCCGCTGTGACCCGCTTTGCCGAGTTGCTCGAAAACATCTGCATCGCCACGGTCGAGGAGGGAAAAATGACGAAGGATTTGGCGATCCTGATCGCCAAGGATCAGCCCCACCTCAACACCGAGGATTTTCTGGCAGCGATCGACGCGAATTTGCAGACGGCGATGGCCCGCTGATGGCGACTGGAAGAGGCACTCCATGAGTTTGAGTGCTTCAATCACCAAAATGATGGCCACACCCACGAGCGACTCGCAGGCGAGGGAAACCTTGGCTTTCCCTCCGCCTGCGCAAGCCTGCGGGGGCCATGGATGGCCCCGCAGGCGTGAAGCTAGAAAACGTCCAAGTGAAAGTGGTGGCCCTGATGGTAGCGGCGGTTCTTCGGATAGTAGTTCTGCCAGCTTTTGTTGTAGACCGGCACCCGCATCTCCTGCGGATAGCGGTAGTAGAGATCGTTGGCGCTCTGGTAGTAGCCGTCGGCGTAGAAGTTTTGCGGATACCACACATACGGATAGTGGTAGAGCCGGTTCCAGTCGTGGGTGTTGTACGATGAGCCCCACTGGTAGCCGTAGGCCTGGGTGCCCGGGAAGGGCTGCTGGGCTCGGGCGTCACCGGCCATGAAGAAGACCGCGCCGGCCGCGATGGCGGTGGCGGCAAACAGGTGCCGTGTCATCAGATTTCCCCCTGAGAAACGTTGAAACCGGAAAAACCGATCTCACCTCTGATATCGGCCGGCCGGAGGACCGTTCTTGACGGAAAAATCGGCAGGGTTTGCCGTGCAGATTCGATTTCGGCCCGCCCGCTTGGCCTGGTAGAGGGCGGCGTCGGCGGCCTGCAAGAGTGTGGTAGCAGTGGTGCCATGCGTCGGAAACTCGGCCACCCCGATCGATGCGGTAACGGGCTGAAGCAGCCGCCCCTCATGATGAATCCCCATCTCGGCGAGCCGCCTCTGGAGGGGCTCGAGCCGGGCCCCGGCCTCGGCCGCGGTGGCCGCCGGCATGATGAGCACGAACTCCTCGCCACCATAGCGGCAGGGCATTTCGCTCCCCCGCCGGAAGCCCTGCAACAGCACCGCCAGCGACCGCAACACGAGGTCGCCCGCAAGATGGCCGTGCGCCTCGTTGCAGCTGCGAAAGGAGTCGATGTCGAGCATCGCCACCGCCATCGGCCGGCTGAGCTGTGTCATGAGGTGAATCTGGCGATCGAGCTCCTCTTCCATGAAGCGACGGTTGGAGAGCCCGGTGAGCGGGTCGCAGCTCGCCAAGTCCTGGAGGCGTTCACGGTTGCGAATGGCGTCGATTGCCGCGGCCACCGTCGCGGCAACCGCCTGTTGCATGGCCGGCGACTGGGCGAGTCCGGCCGTCGCCTGACAGACAGCCGCCTCGAGGTCAGCAACGGAATCACAGCGCGGCAGTCGCATTGCCAGTTGCCACAGCAGCAACAATTCCGCTGTGGTCAGGGGAGCCCCACCTTCGACCGAGCTGCTGGCGTCATGCTCTGCAGCAGCCATGATGGCTACACGGCCGCGGATGGCATCCGCCCCTCGGCGAGTTCCCGATCCCACTCGTCGATCAGCGGCCAGTGTGGGGCACAGGTGCCAAAATCGGCAAGCGTAAGGTAGCTCTCCAGCCGGCCGATCGTCTTCTCAAGCAGTGCATCATCCTTGCGAAAGACCGGACCGTGGCTGGGCAGCAGCCACTCGACATCACTGGCCAGGATCCGTTTGAGTGACTTGATGAAGGCGGGGATGTCACTGCCATGGTGGGCGTCGATCGCACCGACCGAACCATCACGGTAGATGTTGTCTCCAGAGAGCAGCAGGTTGTCGAGCCGAAAGGCGAGCTGGCTATCGGTATGCCCTGGCGTGTGCCAGACCTCGAGTTGCCGGGAGCCCACCTCGATCGTATCGCCATCTTTGATCTGTTGGTCGACCGCTATCGCCGGCATCGGCATGTGGACGTTTTGCGCCGCAATCTCGGCGAATGTTTTGATCAGGTCACCCGCTTCGAGCGTCGGCACGGCCTTGGGATGGGCCAGCACTGGGGCCTTGAGAATCCCCTTCGCCTTGGCGAGGCCCTGAATGTGGTCGACGTCGGCGTGGGTGGCTACCAAGGCCCGACACTGTGACAGGGGAAAATCGAGTTGGCGGATCAGTTCGATGATCTCGTCCACCGTCTCTTCGTAGCCGATGTCGATGAGCACCCAGTCGCGGTCGTCGAAGACGAGATAGACGCTGCAGCCGATCCGATAGCCGGCCTGATGGTTGATCTCGATGACACCAGGAAACAGCGGGCGACGTTCAAGCATCAGAAAGCGTTGGCCTTGAGGGTGGATTTGCGGGGACGCACCGGGGAAGACACACTGAGTCGGCGGTTACCGTGCGCAAGGAACCCAGCGGTGTCAGTCTAGGGCTTTTGAAACCGGGCGGCAATTCACACGCGGCTGGTGGGTCTCAAGAGTGAGTCTTTTCCGTGAACAACGTTGATTCTATTCCCGATCGCTCCGTAACCCCGCCGTCGCTTGCGGCCTGGAGCGGTTGCGTGGCCGAACTCTGCTCGTATCTGGAGGCACTGGAGCCACTCGCTCGGCCCCTTGGCGTGCCGGATCCGACCGACTCGGAGTGGCATGGTGCCCTCTTTGGCAAACTCAAGCCACAGATCGATCGCGAACCACTCCTCGTGGCCGCCGTCTGCGGTGGTACCAACACCGGCAAGAGCCTGATCGCCAATGCGCTCGTGGGGAGTGAGATCAGTCGCTCGGTGCCAGAGGCGGCTCGCACCCGTCATCCGGTGGTCAGCCTGCCCTGCGGGCTCGCCGGGCGAGTCGATCTGGCGGCGCTCTTTCCCGGCTTCACCCCCCGGCTGTGGAGTGGTGAAGACGACGCCCTCGATCCCACTGAGGCTAATGTGCTCGTGTGGCGCGAGGATGCCGGGGGTGAGCAGCCGCGGCGACTCGTGCTGCTCGACACGCCCGACATCGACGGCACGCTCCTTGACAACTGGCGGCGAGCGGAGCTGATTCGCAACGCCTGCGATGTGATCGTCGCCGTGCTCACCCAGCAGAAGTACAACGACGCCACGGTTCGCGACTTCTTCGCCGCGGCCGCGGCTGCCGGGAAGACGATGATCGTGGTCTTCAACATGGTCGAGTGGCCGGCCCAGCGTCCGGTGCTCGCCGGCTGGCTCCGCACCTTTTCGCTCGAAACCGGTGCCCAGCCTGCGGCTGTCTACGCGGCACCATTTGATCGGGAGGCGGCCGGCAGTGGCCGAATCGAGTTTCATGCGATCCCTGAGCTGACGCCCGACGGGGCCGCTATCGACCTGCGCCGGCGGCTGGCGGACTGCGATTTCGAACGAATCAAGCTGGCCTCGATGGAGGGAGCGTTTCGCGTGGTGATCGACCCCACGAGTGGGGCCGGCAGCTGGCTGGATGCCTTCGAGGCGGCCGCCGGGCAGTGGCGGGTCGCCCGTCAGCAGCTTGCCGATGAGAGCCGAGTGCGGGTCGAGATGCCTTCTGCCCCCCGCGAGATCGTGTGGAACGAGATCTGGGCGTGGCTCGAGCCGCGTCGATCCGGCTTCGATCTGACCGTAAGCCGGGCCTATCACCTGGCGGGTAAAGGCGTGAAATGGGCGGCCCGGCGGGTGGGGCTCGCCCGTTCCGAGGAGGAGCGGCGGGAGGATTTTGCCGCGTTGGAGCTGGCCGCTCTCAAGCGGGCGCTGGGCGATTTCATCGACCGCCTCGACGAAATCTGTCGCGGCCACCCTCGGCTGGCGGCGCTCCTGGGCGACCGCCTCGTCGCGTCTGATCGGACCGTGTGGTATGCCGACCTCCAGCGGCGGCATGCAGCCTTACCGATCGTCTCAGACGACTACCGTAGCTTCGCCCGCGATAAGCTCGATGCCTTTGCCCGTGACAATCCCGACATGGTGCGGTGGATCCTTGCCGGGCTGAATGTCGGCGCGGTCGCGCGGCCGGCGATCACCGTGGGGCTCGCGATGGCCGGTGCTGCGGCGGTGCCTGCTGCGGCGGCGACTGCCGGTGGCCTCACCACGCTTGTGCATCATGTCGGCGACGTGGTGGTGGGGGGCGCGGCCACACTCGCCGGCGAGGGGGCCCTTGGGCTGACAGTCGCTGGGCTGAAGCCGCTCATCGAATCATTGTTTGCCGGCTGGTCGGCCGAACGGAGCCGCGTGCTCGCCGAGACACTGCATGATGTCGTGTTTGGCGACCGGCTCGAGGAGATCGATCGGCTGGCGGCGGCCGGCTCACGGCCCGAGATCGCACGGGCCCGCCACCTGCTGGAACACTGTGCACGGGAGTTGCGTGAATGACTGAACCGCCTGTCGCTGGCGTGGCCGGTGATGCCGCTGCGATCACCGATTTTGCCGACTTCGATGAGCTGGTGGAGTCGCTCGGGCGGTGGGCCGACTCCGGGCCCGACTGGCCCCCTGCGCGGCGGATCCGCGCGGAATGGGAGCAGGTGGCCCCTCGGCTCGACCGCACGCGTCGCGAACTGTCGCGGATGCTCGTCGTGGGCGTCATCGGCGGCACGGGCACCGGCAAGAGCACACTGGTCAACGCCTTGGCCGGCAGTGAGGTGACCACGGCCAGCGACGTCGCCCGCCCGACGACGACCGCGCCGATCGTGGTCGTGGCCGACGATGTCGACTGTGGATGGCTTCCCATCGATGCGATGCAGGGCCGCCTGGTGCGGAGCGGGTCGCCGGCCGTCGCCAACATCGTGCTCATCGACTGCCCCGACCCCGACACGCAGGCCGACGAGCCCTCGACCACGACACCCCATGCTCCACGGCCGAGCGATGCCAACCGCAATCGCGACATGCTTGCTGCGGTGTTGCCAGCCTGCGATGTCTTGCTGCTCGTGGCGACCGCCCAGAAATACCGTTCCTGGATCGTGGCCCGTGAGCTACAGGCCTTCGCACCGGGCCGACCGCTCCTGTTTGTGCAGACGCACGCCTCCCGCGACCCCGACATTCGCGAGGATTGGCGGCGGGAACTGGAGTCGCAAGGGTTTGCGGTACCTCGGATTTTTCGGCTCGATGCCCTCGAGGCAGCCCAGCGGGCGGCCGCGGGGCTGGCGGCCGAGCCGGGGTTTCAAGAACTGCTCACCGCCATCGACGAGGAGCTTGTGGGGCGGGCGGCCCGTCGGGTGCGTCGCACCGGCGCCCTCGATCTCACGGGCTGGTTTGTCGGGCAGGCGCAGAGCCAGCTCGGGCCGCTGCGGGAGCCGGTGGCGGGGCTTGCGGCGGGCGTTGCGAGAGAGCGAACACGACTGGAGGGCATCCTTGCCGCGGCGATCGAAAGCAAGCTCCAGACGAATCGCACGGCCTGGCAGCGGCTGCTTACCGACGAGGTGGTCGACCGCTGGCATGGCGGCCCCTTCGCGATGTTTCTGCATACCGTGGCGGCGATCGGGTCGTTTTGGACGCGGCTGCGGCCGGGCGGTGGGCTGATCGGCCAACTCCTTGCCGGCCATGCCCCGGAGTATGTCGCCGGCCGCGGCTCATGGCAGGCCGTCGAAGAACTGGGGCTCAGCGAGGCCGATGTCGAGCAATCGCGAAGCATCCTCGCAGGGTTGGCCGGGCGGGCCAAAATAGCGGAGCCGCTGGTGGGTCGGGCGCGACTGGATGACACGCAGGCCGGAGAGACGGTAGGCACGCTCCTGGAACGGACAGGCCGTTGGCTGGCCAGTGGGATCGAACGGCTGGTGAGTGCACGCCGTGGACGGGTCGACGGGCCACTGCTCCGCTGGACCTTCGAAATCCTCTTTACGTCACTGATCGTGATCGTGCTCGGCCGAGCCGGCTGGAACTATTTTTATGGCCATCTCTGGGAGGGCCGCCGCGTCGATGGCTCAGGCTTTCTTCAGGAGTCGTTTGTATGGATCATTCTTTGGGGCCTCGTGCTGCGGTGGCTGCTCTTTGCCTGGGTGCGGCTTGGTCTCCACCGTGATATCACCGCCCTGACCGAGCGGCTGCCGCCCGCCCGCCTTATCGACCCGCTCATCAATGATTTTGCGACGGCGGCGGAGGCGACGCAGGGTTATCTGAAGGCTGGTGATCAGTTCGCCGGCGATGTTCGGTCGCTTACCGCTCGACTTGACGATTCTGCCTCCGGCCTTGGCCGGATGCGGCCATAAAAAAACTCCGCCCGGGTATTTCTCCCGGGCGGAGCTCACTGGCCGAAGTCGGGCAACAGATCTCCGTTCGACCGAACAGCTTTCGCTTACTTGACCTCGACGGTCCGGCTCACCGCCACGACCTTGGTCGCAGCCTTGGTCGCAGCCGAGGCGTCAGGAGTCGGGGCGGCAGGAGCCACCTCGATCATGGCGCCACAGGCTGGCTCGCAGCCGCAAGCAGGCTCGGCACCGCAGGCCGGCTCGCAGCAGCCAGCACCGCAGTCGGGCTCGTTGCAGCAGCTGTCGCCGCAGCATGACCGACGGCACTTCTTCGCCTCATGGATGGCGCGGAGAAGGTCGCGGATCGGGGTCTTGCACTTCCGGACACCGCAGCAAGAAGCTGCACCGCAGCTCGGCTCGCAGCAGCTGTCAGCAGCACCGCAGGCCGGCTCGCAGCAGCCGTTGCCAGCACCACAGGCAGGCTCGCAGCAGCCGTCGCCAGCACCGCAAGCCGGCTCGCAGCAGCCAGCACCGCAATCGGGCTCATCGCAGCAGCTATCGCAGCAGCCACGATGCTTCGCACGGCACTTCTCGAACAGGCCCTTCAGCCCGCCGAAGAGGTCATGCTTCTTGCGGCAGCCGGTGCCACAGCAAGAGGTATCGCAGCAGCTGTCAGCCGCCCCACAAGCCGGCTCGCAGCAGCCGTTGCCAGCACCGCAGGCGGGCTCGCAGCAGCCGTTGCCGGCGTCACAGCCGGGCTCACAACATCCAGCGCCGGCATCGCAGCCGGGCTCACAACACGAATCACAGCAGCCATGGTGGCCGAGCATCCGATTCAGGAGCTCGAAACCATAGGACTGACTACAAACGGTGACACCGAGAACCAGCGCACCGAGGAACATCATACGCTTCATCGAGCCACATCTCCTTTGGTTGCGGATCACTTGAGAATCGTTCGTCCCGTTCGCGAGGCGTGTCATCCCGAGGTTGTGATCCACGAACTGTTCCACGGCAGGCCTGTCGAGCCAATCCGTGACTCGAACGATCGCAGGTTGCTGCCGCCCCCTGGTTGCCCGACGGGCACAGTGATGCCCCGGGGGACATGTGGGCTATCGGCGAACTGGTGAAAGCGGCTTGAGCACGCTCCAAGTATTTTTTGTCACACGACTTGTGGTGACGGGTGGGTAAAGATTGCCGTCCGGTCCGTGCCGGCAAGCAGTGCGGCGCGGCATGGTACAAGCGTTCCATCTTGACGCGCACCACCCCTGCAACCGGCCAAGTTTTCCATGAGCGGATTGGCCGTGGTAAACCCTGCCGGTTATGCGGGGCGAGCCAGCGGTGCTTGACACGATCCGCGCCGCCCGTACATTCCGTCCGACGAGTCTGGTGGCCGACCGCGAGCAGCTGCTCCGGACGGCAAACAGGGAACTCCGGTGTGATTCCGGGACGGCCCCGCCGCTGTGTCCGGGCGATTCCTGAGGCTGTTGCAGACAGTTTCGGGAGAAAAGACCGGTTGCGTTCGAGCCATTGCGTGCCTGCTGCGAGAGCGGCTGGCGGGTGAGAAGGCTGCAACCGGTC
>JAQBZA010000084.1 GCA_027622795.1 Planctomycetota bacterium
GCAGCCGTCGTTGCGGCTGGCGGTGGAGGGTGTCGACCGCCAGGGCGAGTATTACCGATTCGCGCCGATGGGTGGGCTGGCCGGCGGGAGGCCGCTTGGCGAGACCTGGACGGAGTTTGTGCTCCAGATCGACGACCTTCCGTCTGATGGACTTGAGTCGCTCCGGGTGCGATTTGATCTGATGGGCCCCGGGCGGGTGCAGATCGACGATGTCCGCGTGTATGGCCTGGCGTTTAACGACGCCGAGCGCGGCCAGTTGGCCGACCTGATCGGCCGCGCCGAGGCCCGGCTTGAAGCCGGTGACGTCGGTGGGTGTGGACTGCTGCTCGACTCCTACTGGCCGCAGTTCCTGCTCGTGCATGCCGCCGCCGAAGCCGCCGGGGGCGACGCTCAGCCCGGCGGCCAGCCCATGGCCCGTCCGCCGAGAAGGTGGACGTGGAGGTGATCCACCGTCTGCCCGCCGTCAAGGCCGCAATTCACCACCAGCCGATAGCCGTCGGCCAGGCCGAGTGTCGCGGCGACCTTCGTGGCCACCACCATCAGGTGGCCGAGCAAGGTGGCATCGGCCTCCGTGGCCACAGCGAGCGACGCGATCGGCTGCTTGGGGATCACGAGCACATGCACCGGCGCCTGCGGGGCCACGTCGTGGAAGGCGAGGCACAGGTCGTCATCATGCACGATGCGGGCCGGAATCTCACCGCGGATGATGCGTGCGAAGATCGTGTCGGCCATGACCTCACTCGACTACCGGTTCGGTGGCTTGGGCAGAGGCCTTCTTCCGCGTCCGCCGCTTTGGCGACCGCGGCAGTGCCCATTCACGCGTGAGGGTCTCAAACACTTCGGGCGATTCGTACCGCACGATCGTGCGGCCCTCGGGCATCGGGCCGATCAGCGAGCGAAACACCGGGGCGCCGCGGAGAGCGAGATCGGTGCTGCAATCGTCGGTGCCCACCTGCAGGTGGGTGCGGAGGAGGGCTTCGGGAGAGTCGTAATCGTGAATGATCAGTTCGCCGTCGGTGCCGCGGGTGACGATCCGCCAGGTTTGCTTGGACATGGTGAAGGTGCTCCTTGGGAAGGGGGGCGGCCGGCCGGCCAGGGCGGCGCTCCTGTGTGAGGAGAGCATCGGGCGGGGTGGGGCGGGGGCTGAACGCTCCGCATCGCGGCCGTTTTCACCGGAATACGCGGCTATCCGCGGCATTGCCGGAGTTTTCGGCAGGAACCGTGCAGGTGGATCGCAAAAACGTGGCTCTACCCCTAATTTTAGGGGCGATCTCCTTGACACTGTTTCGGCCGAAACATAATTTTCGCGAACATTCCGCATCTTGCCCATTTTTTCTAATTTCATAGCTTCTCGGTCGGTTCAGTACATCGAAATCAACGCTGAGCACATCTGGCACGGTCGCTCAAAATCGCCGGTTTTCAAGGAGAACTCATGCGGCATCTCTTCATGACAGGGGCATCGGGCCTGCTTGGAGGGCAGTTGCTTGCCCGGCTCCTCGATCGCGGGCACCGGGTGGCGGTGCTTGTGCGGCCGACGGCCAAGGAGTCAGGCCGGGAACGGATTGAGGCGATGCTCGTCCGCGAGGAGAAAGCGTTGGGCCGCGACGTGCCGCGGCCAGTCGTGATGGAAGGAGATCTGACCGCATCTTTGTGTGGGCTCGATGAATCAGATATTGCCTGGCTGCGAAGGAGCTGCGGAGCGGTGTTGCACAACGCGGCATCCTTGGAATTCGTGGGGGCCGATCGCTCAGGAGAGCCTTGGCGAACCAACTTCGCCGGCACCCGAAACCTGCTCGGCCTTGTTGAGCAAACGGGGGTCAACGAGTTTCATCACGTCTCCACCGCCTATGTGTGCGGGTTGACGCCCGGGCCAATTCCGGAGACTCCCTCAACTGGTGATCATGGATTTCGCAACGACTATGAGGCCAGTAAGCACGAGGCGGAATGGCTGGTGCGGTCAGCGACGTTTCTCGATCGCCCCACCTTTTACAGGCCGGCGGTGATCGTTGGTCATTCCCAGACGGGGGCCACCGCCACCTATCACGGGATGATGGCCATGCTGCAGCTAATGACGGTGATCGTTCGCAGCCTGCCAGCCGATGAGAATGGCTTTCGGAAGGTTTCGCTCCGGCTCGCGATGACGGGAGACGAGCAGCGAAACATGGTGCCGGTCGACTGGGTGGCCGAGGCGGTTGCCCGCCTCCTTGCTGTGCCGCCCGCTCGAGGCCGCACAATCCACCTCGCTCCGCAGACGCCGATCACGGTGCGGCAGATCATCGACGCGACGAGTTCCTATCTCAACTCGGGAGGCCTCGAGTTCTGCGGCCCGCGGAAGCCGGAGGATCTCAACGACGTCGAAAGCTTTGCCTACGGGGGCAAGGGCCTTTATGAGGCGTATGAGCAGACGGATCCCGTCTTCGAGACCTCATCGATCCAGGAACTTCTCCCCGACCTGCCATGCCCGGTCATCGATGAGTCGATGATCCATCGATTTCTGGCGTTTGGCGATGCCGACCGCTGGGGCAAGCGGCGGCGGCCGAAAGTGGCCGTCGAGGCCTGGAGCGGCGACCTTCTCGAGTCGCTTTCGGCAGACCAGTTGGTCGCGTTGGCCCGGGCGGTAGCCGGCGGACCAGCGGCGAGTCCGCCGAGTGCCATCGGTCTGGACGTCATCGGCGCGGGCGGTGGCGGGTGGACGATCCGCCGCGGCCCTGCCAACGCCGTGACGCTCGAACGAGGGCTGGACGCAGATGCTCGTGTGTTTCGTCTGTCGGCCGCGGAACTCGAGCGGAGCGGGCGAACGACTGCCGCGGTGAACTCAGATCACGTCCCCGAGCCGACGGCCTGCTCTCTGGCGGCGTCGTGACGAGGTATTCGGCCTGGCCCAGACCGGGCTTCAACATGTTGGAACATTTATGCTGCAACGTTGGGTGCGGTGGCTAGAGATTTTGAGGGCTGAGAAAGTATGCCGCATCCTCGCACCCCATGTAGCGGGACGGACGTTGGACGTCGGCTGCTGGAATGGTGAGGTCGCCTCGCGGCTTGACCATGCCGACATCGTGGGTATCGATGTAACTATTCCTCCGGGGCCCTTGATTGACGTACGGGTGTTTGACGGCACCAAGATCCCCTTTGATTCGAAGTCATTCGATACGGTTCTGTCCTCCACGGTTCTCCACCATGCGAAAGAGCCTGAGGCGTTATTGTTGGAGATGGCGAGAGTGGGGCGAAGAATTGTTGTCTTCGAGGACAACGTTGATCACTGGTGGAGCCACGCATCGACCTTGGGCTTGCATGTGGTGACGTCACGGCTTCATGACATGCCCTACGAGCGAGCCGGCTTTCGCACCACGGCGGAATGGCTGAAGTTATTTGACTCCCTAGGAATGCGGGTCAAGGCTACCGAATTTCATCGCGGTACCCAGCCGCCGTGGCCCTTGCTGAGACACACACTTTTTGTGCTGGAACCCACCCTCTGAGGCATGAGTTGCCAGAGCATTTTTTCATGGTGGCCAAGCATCTGATCATCACGGCAAGCGACTCCCGCTGCGGCGATTTTTTGGTTGACCACTGGCACCATTCGCTCCGGGAAAACGTCTGCCTCCACGATATTGATGTGGTGGTTTTAGATTACGGACTCTCCTCGGCCCAGCGTCATCGCATCCTTGACGCCGGCATGCTGCTGCGGCGTTGCCGGCACGACGGCCACGTCACCAATGTTCGGTACCGTGACACGGCGGCTTTGCTCACCGAACAGCCATACAATCAGGTCCTTTTGGTGGACGGAGGGGATATTATTTTTCAGGCAGATATCCGCCATCTCTTCAGTTCAGCAGTGGACCGGATTCGGGCTGTCTGTGATGAGCGAAAGTACTCGTTGCACGCGGTGCTACCAATTCTGAATGATTTCCACGTCGATCAACGGCAGGCCATTTCTCGGTATCTCCATCACCGGCCCCAGATCAACGGAGGCTTTGTCCTCGGCCCCGCGGCAGCGTTTCTCCGCCTGTGGGGCGAGTTTCAGCGATTGACGCAGAGCATGAACCAGTTTGCGGCAGACCAAGTCCTGCTCAACTACGTTCTTCATCGGGAAGACTTCGAGGAGTTGCCGAGTCGCTACAACTTTGTCCTCGTGGCCGCGCGATCACAATTCAAGGTGCGGGAGGGTCGGTTTTACGATGCTGATGGATCACTGATCCCAGTGGTCCATAATGCTGGCCACATGCCGTTTTTTCGTCGAGTATCGCGGTTTGGGTATGGATCGGATCGCAACGTGGTGAAGGCGACTTCGCATCTAGCCGTGCGGAGTCTCTTCGCCGGAGTCGATTTTTTGAGCAGGCTGACAGGAGGTGGGACGTGACATTCATCGAACGTGCAAACCAGCGACGTATCGAAGGAATCGCGCAGGCTGTGTGTCGCCTGATGCCCTCAAAAGTGAAGCGGGTGCTAGACGTAGGCTGTGGAGATGGAAGCTTGGCAAGAAAGATCAGCCAGCATCGACCCGGGCTTGAGTTTGAAGGGGTCGAAGTGGTTCTCCCGGTCGAACAACGTGTCCCGATGCAGCGTTATGACGGCAATGAGTTGCCGTTTAAAGACGGTTCTTTTGATGCAATTCTCTGCGCTGACATGCTTCATCACACAAAATCCCCGGCTGCGATATTGCGTGAGGCCTGTCGAGTAGCCAGAGAGTGCGTTGTCGTCAAAGACCACATCTGTGACACAATTTCTGATCGAATCATTCTCACGTGCATGGACTGGTTGGGGAATACAGGCACAGGTGTGCCACTGCCATTTGAGTTTCTTTCTTCACAGCAATGGAGTGATCTCTTTTGTTCGCTTCCCTTTAAGGAGGCAGGAAGGATCGAAGGCCTGCAATACTGGGGGTGGCCGATGCGATCCATTGTCGATCGCCGGTTTCACTTTGTCACCGTGCTGCAGGCAACCGATGAGAACTTCTGCACTCAGTGAGCAGGGGTCGGGGTTGGTTTCGCCAGGGGTGGATGTACGATGCTCACCGTCGCCGTGGGGGGTGAGCCGTCAATTGTGTACACAACACCGCGCCATTCAACCCAGCGGGCCGTCATGCTGCGGGCAATGGCCAGGCCGTAGACCCATTGGGTCATCGGGATCAGGGCCAGCCATCGCAGGCAGCGATCTGGGGTCAGCGACCGTGGTGGAGACGTGCGGTCATGGACGGCAGTTCTTGCCGTTTCGGCAATCACGACGAGCAGGCCCATGTTGACAAGCTCGTAGACCACAAGGGCGGTTACGAAGAGCCACGTTGCGCTACGCTGTCCCGTGAGCCAGGTGTACGCAAAGCCTGCAGTTGCCGCCGCGAGAGCGAGAGATGTTACGATTCCGTGCGTTGCTACCAGAGGCCAGGCCGGATGATGCAGTCGGGCGGTGAGCAATTGCCGCGTGATCCAGCGGGTGAGTGGGCCCAAGGCAATGTCATCATCACGGTCAATTGCCAGCAGGGCCGGCACGAACCGGTAGGCCCACCCAGCTTCCGCTAGCGGCTTCGCCAGTGCGGTATCCTCGCAGAGGGTCGTCTCGATCACATCCGCCCAGCGGCAGTCATCGATCGCCTCGCGCCGGACGGCAAGTGAGCCGCCCCAAGGAATACCGAAGGTTGTCATCTGGACGATCGCGCCGGCGTTCCAAATGGCCCGCACAACGGCGGCAGGTGAGTCGTGATCGGGGGCATACCAACGGTTGCCTGAGACGGCGCCCACACCGGGCCGGAGGCACTCATCGACCATCGTTAGCAGCCAGTCGCGATGGACCACCGAGTCGGCGTCAATGAGGGCGACGACGCGCGTTTCTGCCGCCAGCGATCGGAGAGCTTGGCGGAGCGATGCGCACTTGAGCGACCCACGATCAGGCCAGCAATTGAGAGGCTCAATGACGCTCCCCCACCACGATGCGCCTGTTGCCTCCAGTTGGGCCACGGCAGCCTGGGCGACCTGCCAGGCAGCGTCGTCTTCCGAATCGACCACCACCCGCAGTCGCCATGCCTGATGCGACTGGCTCGCCAGTCCGGCAAACACGTCGTCAAGTGTCGCGTCACAGCCCCGGAGGCAGAGGATCACTTCGGCCGGCACCTTCGCCGCGTTACTTCGCAGTTCGTTCCGAGACAGAAATTCCCGCGTTCGCTGCCGCACGATCCACATAAACCAAAGCGTGAGCACGATCTGGGGCACCACAAGGGCGATGAACGCTGCCACGACGATGATAGTTATCAGATTGGAGGAGACGATCGGCGTCACGACACCCTCGCTGGTGTGAGGGGCCGCAACGTTGTGGCAGCAAGGCTGGACAATTCGGCAACCGTGGTTTGGAGGAGTGATCGTGCGTCGTCCGCCGGGAGGCGATTGCGATCGACATGAAAGGCTACTGTTCGTCGGCCGGCGGTTTCATGCGTGCCCACGGCGAGGGCCGTGCCTGGGCGGATTGGGGGTACGCCCCACCATCCCGTCAGCCGGCTGCCGCCGACCCGGATTGTGCCGTTGGCATCGGCCAGCGGCGAGCGGTGAAAAAACCGGCCAACATTGGACAGGACGGCGGTGCACTGTGGCTTCGGCCGCTTGACGGAGCGGGCGAGACCGCCGGGCAGCATCCGGCCGACTTCAAGCGACATCGGAAAGATGTGGCCCAAGGCATGACTGCGGATGATTTCCATCTGGTCCCGAATACCGGTCGCCAGCATGACGGGATCGCGGCAGTCCTCGGGCCGCCGATCAAGAAACACCATGCTGACCCGATTGGAGGCCGGCAAGACATGGTCGGTTTTGGTTCGTAGGCTCATTGGGATCGCAAGCCGAATCCATGGGGACGCTTGCTCGGGTACCTGCTCCGCGATGGCGAACAGGAGGGCCGTCGCGAGGAGGTCGTTGACGCTCACCGTCGAGGCTTTCGCCGTGGCTTCAAGACCCGCAACGACCTCTCCATCAACGGTCGCCGCGAGAATCAATGGCTGCCAAGAGTGAGGCGATGACGATGACTCGCATGGTCCCGCCAGAGTCGTTGAAGCCGAGAGCTCAGCGACGTCATGCCCCACAAACTCTCCGACTCCCTCGAGGCCCTTTGCAAGTTTGGGCAGCATCCGAGAGAACTCAGGCCACGAGGTGGCGATTCGCCCCCGAGTGGTCAGGGCGGCCATCATCGCGTCCGGCGGGCGGCGCCAGCGTGTGCGTTTGCCCTCGGTTGCCAAGAGCCAACGTTCGAGGAACCCGACGATGCCCAAACCATCGCATGCGGCATGGTGCACCGCCATGAAGATTGACCAGCCGTCGTTGTGCTCGATCACCTCCGCATGAAGAGCATTTCCGGTAGCAGGATCGAGCCGGGGGGGAGAGCCAGTCCACTCGACGTTGTTCTCGGCGAGGGAGTGCGCCTTCGACCACTGGAGGCGTGGCGGTTCGGCTCCGCACCAACGCGGCCGCCCCCAGCGAGGAGCGATGACGCGGGCCGTAAGCAGAGGCTCCGACTTGAGCGTTTTGTAGAACGCCTCTTCGAGCGCGGCTGGCGGGGAGGCGTCGGTGAAATCGAACCGCGTCACGATCGCCATCGGATGGGATGGTCGGTCGTCGAGCAGCATGTGCTCCTCAAAGGCGGTCAGCGGCATGCCCTGGGGAGGGAGATGAGGGGGCAGAGGCACGGGGAGATCGGTCATCGGGCGCCGCCATTTGTCCCGAGTTTCACCGCGGACTCGAGCGAAAGGATTGTGATTGCGGCGATCGGCCGGTTCAACCGGCCAAAGACCTGCCGATCTTGAGCCCTGGCGGGTGGGCCTCTACCATGCAAATACGGCTTGATTCGGAGGGTAAGCGAATTGGCCAGCGGTCTGACTCGAAATCAGATGCCCCGAGAGGGGTTGTGGGTTCGAATCCCATGCCCTCCGCTGCAACTACCCGCGGTCGATGACCAGCGGGTCGGATGAGGAGAGGTCGCCGACCCGCAGGGCGGCTTTGCCCGAGAGCAGGTCGTCGATCAGATCGCCCACCACCTCCTTCCGCCAGCCGGCTGCCAGCGACGGCGGCGGAGCATCCTCTTCTCGATAGCCGAGCTTCCAGGCCAGCAGGTCTCGCATGTCGGAGGCCGTCCCCACCAGCGCCGGGGCGATCTTCATCTGGCGGCACATCCCTGCCACCGCCGTCGCCATGAACTGGCCGAGCACGGCCACATGTGACGGCGGCGCGCGGTGCTTCTCGCCACCGGGGCATTCGTGATCAGGAAGGGACAGCCCACGGTCAATCGCGTCGGCGAGCCCGGGAAGGATGTGCCGCAGATCCGACCGCTGCATCCCGCGGATCGCCGAGATGTGCTGCGGGTCGGCACTCTTGCGTTTGCAGAGCTCGACGAGCAGGTCGTCACGAAGCACCCGCTTCGGCGGCATGTCGCGCTGCTCGGCCACCGAGTCTCGCCAATGCCAAACCTCCCGCGCCACCGCGAGCTCCCGCCGCGACAGACCACTCAGGCCTGACACCCGCCGCCATCGCTTCCGCGTAAATGACTCGGCCACATCGTCTTGCCACGACTCTATTTCCGCCGCCATCCAGGCCGTGCGGCCGGTCGCCTCGAGCTTCGCCTGCAGCTTTCGCCACATCCGCTCGAGGTGGCGGACGTCGTCGAGCGCGTAGTCGAGTTGGGCATCCGAGAGGGGCCGCCGCCGCCAGTCGGTGCGTGTCTCCCCCTTGTTGGTCGGCAGGTTGAGCAGCCGGCGGACGAGCGCCGCATAGCCGGCCGGGTAGTCATGATCCACGAGGCCGGCGGCGAGTTGCACGTCAAAAAGATTTGCCGGCCGTTCCCCGATCGCATGGAGAATGAAGCCCATCTCCTCGCGGCCGGCATGCACGATCGTGGTGCGGGCCGGATCGGTCAGGAGCCGCCAGAAGGAATCGAGCTCCGGCACGGCGAACGTGTCGATCACCGCCAGCACGCCCGGGGAAGCCACCTGAATCAGGCACAGCTGGCTGCGGTAGGTGTGCTCCGACACAAACTCCGTGTCGAAGCTGACGAAGGATTGCGCTGCTAGACGCTCTACGAGCCGGTCCAACTGGGTGGCGGTCGTGACGTGATCGAAGGCGTCGGCGGATGGGGCGGGCTTGGTCACTTGGCAGGCTGGCGGAGAACGTCGCGGCATCACAGGAAGAGAAATGCCACGAGGGCAAAGACGGGAAGCAAGACTCCCACACTATAAATGAGATAGCCAAAGAAACTCGGCATCCGCACCCCCGCCTGTTCGGCAATCGCCTTGACCATGAAGTTGGGGCCATTGCCGATGTAGGTCATGGCCCCGAGAAAGACCGCACCGAGGCTGATGCCAGCGAGCCGGCCCACCTCCACACCGGCCATGAGCGTGCCATCGGCGGGCAGAGATTGCGCGGTCTTAAAAAAGACGAGATACGTGGGAGCGTTGTCGAGCACCGCCGAAAGCGACCCGGTGGCCCAGAAGAAGGCCTGCGGCGACTGGATGCCGAGGCTGGCTCCGTGCTCGTTGAGCAGGGCCAGCGCGGGCTGCATGCAGACGAAGATGCCCACGAAGAGGGCCGCCACTTCGAGGATCGCAAAGTACGTAAAGCCGTTCTTCTTCCGAATCTCCCGGGAGCCCACGCCCAAGGATGCGGTGACGAGCGCCAGCAGCACAGCCTCACGAAGGAAGATCCACGGATGCCAATCCGTGCCCGGAATCGCCTTCGACGGATCGAGCAGACCGACCGCAGCAATCACGCCGAGCATGAGCGGCGCGTTGAGTGCGAGGCCGCTGATCCGCAGCGTGCCGGCGCGGTGGACATCGCGGACAATGTCGCTGGTTTGCTCCCGCGGATAGGCATAGAACGAATCCCACCCCCAGTAAATCGCCAGCAGGAGGCCGTTGACAACGAGCCATTCCTTCCATAGCGACATCGTCCAGAGGAAGTCGACGCCCTGGAGGTAGCCGAGGAAGAGCGGTGGGTCACCG
>JAQBZA010000085.1 GCA_027622795.1 Planctomycetota bacterium
CCCGCCGAACGCCCCCCCCACACCGGAGACACCCCCGCCATGGCCCGCCGCAAGTCGAAGAAGAAGAGCTACTCCCAACAGGTCGCTGGTCTCGCCACGATGGGCATGCCCTCACCCGTCCAAAAAGTTGCTTCCTCGAAGTGGGGCTCACGGCTCCTGCTGCTGCTCGTGCCGATCCTGCTGGCCACCGGCGTGATCACGATCTCATTCAATGGCGGCATGCCGAGCGTGTTTGTCAACAAGGAGCGGGCCGCGGCGGTGGGCCAGGAGCTCAAGCAAAATGCCGTGCGGGCCGCCGAGACGATTCGGCAGGAAGAAAACAACCGCTGGCGGTAGTATGCTCTCGCCATGCGGCATGCCCCCATCGACCCCAGCCTGTTTGCTGACAACCGTCGGAGGCTGACCGCGCTTGTGCCGCGTCAGTCGCTGGCCATCGTGCATGCGGCCGATGTGCTGCCGACCAATGGCGACGGCACCCTGCGGCTCCATCCCGCGGGCGACCTCTTCTGGCTCAGCGGCATCGAGCAGGAAGAGAGTGTGCTCCTGCTCGCACCCGATGCCATCGAGCCCTCTCACCGCGAGATGCTCTTTGTCCGCCAGCCCAATGAGCACCTCGCTACCTGGGAGGGGGAGAAGCTCACCAAGGAAAAGGCGCGGGCCATCTCCGGAATCGACACGATCCGCTGGCTCTCCGATCTGCCCGACGTGCTGCATGGGCTCATGTGTGAATGCGAGGCGGTGTTTCTCAACGCCAACGAGCATGAGCGGGCCAGCCTCGCGGTGCCGCAGCGCGACCTGCGAATGGCCCGAGAGCTGATCCACGACTATCCGCTCCATGATTACCGGCGGCTGGCTCCGCTCCTGCGACGATTGCGGGCCGTGAAAAGCCCGGCTGAGGTCGATCTTCTCCGGCAGGCGATCGACATCACCGACGTCGGTCTGCGGCGGGTGCTGGCGACGCTCAAGCCGGGGGTGATGGAATACGAGCTCGAGGCGGAACTCGCGGCCGAGTTCATCCGTCGTCGGGCGACGTTTGGCTACGAGCCGATCATCGCCTCCGGTGGCCATGCCTGCTGTCTGCACTACAACGTCAATGACGATGTCTGCCGAGACGGTGACCTCGTTCTTATCGACGTCGGCGCCTGCTACGCCAACTACAACGCCGATCTCACCCGCACCTATCCTGTTAGTGGCCGGTTTACGTCTCGGCAGCGGGCGGTCTATGAGGCGGTGCTACGGGTGCTGAAAAGCTCGATCGCCCGGGCGACGGTCGGCACGACGCCCCGCGACTGGAAGCGGGCGGCCCAGCTCGAGATGAATGACGAACTCCTCCGCCTCGGCCTGCTCTCCAAGGATGACATCGCGAAAGACTCCGCGACCGAGCCGGCCTGCAAAAAATACTTCATGCACGGCCTCGGCCACTCCCTGGGGCTGGGCGTGCATGACATCGCGCCGATCAACGGCCCCTTCGAGCCGGGCTGGGTGATCACGGTCGAGCCCGGAATCTACATCCCGGAAGAAGGAATCGGGATCCGGCTGGAAAACGACATTCTGATCACCGACCGCGGCCCGATCGACCTGTGCAGCCACGTCCCCATCGAGCCCGACGAGATCGAGAGGATGCTGTAGCGCTGCGCTCGCCATCCAGCGCCCCGGCCAGGCGGTCGGCATACCATCCTTGTCTTGTCAGGCGTCGTACTCCGTGAGGGGCTGCCGATCTCCCGAGAGCCGGCTTTGGCAGCGAGCGCAGGCAGGATGCCGAAAGCGAAGCTGGCAGAGAGAGCGCGAAGGCCTGGAGGGCCGTAGCGAACGTCCGGCGACGGGGCATCGGCAGCCCCGAACCCCGAACCATTGCAGTCGGATTCGCAGGCTGAAGCCTACGCCACATGCACCGCCGGCCTCGAACCGCTACCAACCTCGTCCGGCGTTTTCTTGCCAGTGGCTCCTTTTTGACTGCCCGTTACCGTATAGTAGGGACCTTCAACCCTTTAGGAGCCATGCGATGCGACTGTTCGCCGCCGTCACGATTGCCTGCCTCGTCTTCTTTACCCCGGAGTTCACCGTGGCCGACGAAACCCAGGAAGTGCCCCACCCGAAGCTACCCGCCGGTGCCGGAAAGATTGCCGACGATGCACCCAAGACGTTTGCCAAGACACCGTCTGGCCTCCAATACCGTGTGTTGCGGGCCGGTGCCGGGGCGAACCCCAAGGCCACCAATACCGTGAAGGTCAACTACCATGGCTGGCTCGATGACGGCGGCGTGTTCGACAGTTCCTACAAGCGGGGTGAGCCGATCGAGTTTCCACTCAACGGCGTGATCAAGGGCTGGACAGAGGGCATGCAGCTCGTCGGCGAAGGGGGCATGATCGAACTGCTCATCCCGAGTGACCTGGGCTACGGAGCCCGTGGCACGCCCGGTGGCCCGATTCCCCCGAATGCCACGCTCCACTTTCTGGTCGAACTCCTCGAAGTGAAATAGCCGTGAGTGTGGAGTGATGGCGGCCGTGCTCTACCTCGATCACGCCGCCACCACGCCCCTGCGTCCGGAAGTCGAGGCGGCGATGGCGGAAGCTGGCCGCGTGGGATTTGCCAATCCTTCGAGTCAGCATGCCGCCGGTCGTCGGGCCCGGCAGCTCCTCGAAGAGGCCCGCGAACGAATCCTCGCGGCGATCGGCTGCCGTACGACTGGCAGCCACCGCTACCGGCTTGTCTTCACCTCCGGGGCCACCGAGGCCAACCGCATGGCCGTGATGGGGCTGGAGCGATCGCCCGCCGGGGCGGTGGCCGTCTCGGCCCGCGACCATGCCAGCCTGCGGGCTGCCGCTGATGCCTTGGCGACGCGGCCGGGCTGGAGCCGGGCCGAGTTGCCACTCGACCAACACGGCCGCACCGATCCCGATGCAGTGGCCGCGTGGCTCGACACCACGCCCAGCCTCCCGCGGCGGATTCTCTGCAGCACACTCGTCTGCGGACAGACGGGTGTTTGTGAGCCGCCGCCGGTGGCTGTGGTGGCCGCCGGTCAGTCATGTCTCATGCATGCCGACGCCACGCAGGCAGTAGCCTTCACCGATCTGAGTGTTCCCGGGCTTGGCGTGGCCACGCTCGCCCTCGCTCCCCATAAGTTCGGCGGGCCCCGGGGAATCGGCAGCCTTGTGATCCGTGGCGACGTCGATCTCGACCCGCTGCAGCCCGGGCCCCAGGAAACCGGCATGCGGGGGGGCACCGAGCCGGTGCCGCTGGCGGTCGGCTTTGCCACGGCCCTCGAACTCGCCCGTGCCGAACGGGCCGAGGTGGCCGGGCGACTGACCACCCTCCGCGAGCGACTCGAAGCCGGCGTGCTGGCCGCTGCGGCGCGGCACGGAATGAATGCGGTCGTGATCGGTGGCTCGGCTGACCGCAGCCCGCAGATCACAACGATCAGTTTTCCCGGCCGTGACCGGCAGGCGATCGTGATGGCGGCCGATCTCGCCGGCCTCTGCTGCGCGACAGGCACCGCCTGCGCAAGCGGCTCGAGTGAGCCGGCGCCGGCATTGGCGGCGATGAGACTGGCGGAGCCGATTGCTCGGGGAGCGGTGCGATTCAGCCTGGGGAGATCGACCACAGAGAGCGATGTCGATCAGGCGATTGCCATCCTCGAAAAAGTGCTCTCATGAGCCTGCTGTCGGGAGTGTGTTGGAAACGCGTCGGGCCGGCTGTCGGCTCCTCACTGACAGCGTTGCTAGCATTGCCGCGGCGGCGGATGGTCAACGATGCTGCAGCCGGCCAACACGCTTTTGCATGCTGAACCGACCGTCCCACAATGGCCGCGCAGAGCCCGGACAGTCAGGTTTCCAACATCTTTCCAACAGCGAATCCGATCTACTTCCTTGAGACGATCGGGGCTGTATTTCAACGGCTCAAGCTACCGCTGTGGAATCGCCACTCATGGTTTGTTCAGGTCGCTTTCTCTTTCTTTTAGACATTGCTGACTCTTCCTTTCTCCTTCTTTTTTTCAATGGAAAAAGAACAGGAAAGAAGCCCGCGAGCGGAGCCAGCGAGGCCTGCCGGAGGGAGTCGTGGAAGGCCCTGCAAAAGAGGGAAAAAGAGCGTGTATTGGGCCCATTTTCGTGGCCCAGAAAACCGGTACAGTAGGGGTACCAAACCCGACAGGAAAGCAGTCATGAAAGTCCGTTGCACCAAGGAGCCGCTCCTGGCGGCCCTGCAGAGCGCCGCCGCCGTGGTGCCTACCCGCTCACCGAAGCCGGTGCTCACCAACGTGAAGCTCGAGGCTGGCGAGGGAACGGCCGTGCTGTCGGCCACCGATCTCGAACTTGGCATCCGCACCGAAGTGGAAGGCGTCGAGACATCGGCTCCGGGGGCCGTGCTCCTGCCAAGTGGGCGGCTGATGGCGATCATCCGAGAGAGCGCCGCCGGCACGGTCTTCGACATCTACTCCGATGGCAACGCGGCCGTCGTCAAGGCGCCGCGGAGCGAGTTTCGCCTCCCCGCCGAAGACCCGCTCGAGTTTCCGTCTGTCGCCTCGTTTCCGAGCGAGGCCTGCTTCGAACTCACCACGCCCTTGATGCGGGAGCTTGTAAAACGCACGGTCTTTGCCACCGACAGCGAATCGAGCCGCTACGCCCTCGGGGGTGTGCTGGTGGAGCTCTCCGGCAGCAGCGTGATCGCAGTGGGCACCGACGGCCGCCGGCTGGCCAAAATGGAAGGGCCGGCTGTCGCCACGGGGGGCAGCCCGGCCGACGTGCAGCCGATCGTGCCGGCCCGGGCCATGCAGCTCATCGAGCGATGTCTGGGCGGGGCCGATATCCCGGTGCACATGGCCGTGCATCCGAGCGAGATCCTCGTGAAGACCGGGCCGACGACGATTTCGGCCCGGCTCGTCGAAGGGCGGTTTCCCCGCTGGCGGGATGTTTTTCCGGAGCGGCCCGAAGCGATGAAGGTCACGCTCCTCACCGGCCCACTCTTGGCGGCGGTGCGGCAGGCGGCGATCGTCACCAGCGAACAGTCGAAGGGGGTCGATTTCTCCTTCGAGGCCGGGCAACTCGTGCTTTCCGGCCGTTCGGCCGAGAGCGGTGAGAGCCGGATCGAGTTGCCGATCGACCATGCCGGCCCGACGGTGCGGATCAAGATGGATCCACGGTTTGTCAGCGATTTTCTCCGTGTGCTCGACGGTGGCACCACGATCACGGTCGAACTCACCGATGGCCAAAGCGCCTGCGTCTGCCGCACCGATGATGGCTACGGCTACGTCATCATGCCACTGGCGGCCGACTGATATGCAGCATGAATCGTCTCCATCGTCATCCGGCCCGCGGGCCATCAAGAGCCTCATGACCCGGCTCATGGCCCGCACCGGCTACGACCGCGAGCAGGCCACAAACGGTCTGGCCGCGGCCTGGGATGAGGCGGCGCCGGAGACGCTGCGGGGGCGATCCCAGCCCGGCACGATCCGCCGTGGCGTGTTGGAAGTGTTCGTGAGCCATTCGGCCCACGTGCAGGAGATGGGATTTCACAAGCGCGACGTGCTGGCCCGGCTCAATGCCCTGGTGCCGGCCGAGGGCATCACCGACATCCGCTGCCGGCTCGTCGCCGACGCCGGCCGCTGACACGACTCACCTGTTTTTTGGAGGCATGACCCCTATGGCCGACGAGACCAACAACCCTGAATACACATCAGCAGACTTAAAGCACCTCTCCGACCGCGAGCATGTCCGCGAGCGGTTTGGCATGTACATCGGCGATAACACCTCCCGCGGGCTCCACCATCTCGTCTACGAGGTGGTCGACAACTCGATCGACGAGTGCATGGCCGGCTACGCCAAGCATGTGGGCGTGACGGTGAATGTCGACGGGAGTGTGACGGTTGAGGACGACGGCCGCGGCATCCCGGTCGACCGCCATCCGCAGCTTTCCGAGGAGATGGAACGGGAGGTCTCCACGCTCGAGGGCGTGATGACGGTGCTCAAGTTTGGCGGGAAGTTTGAAAAGGGGGCCTATCAGACGTCGGGCGGTCTCCATGGCGTGGGTGTGACCGTGGTCAACTTCCTCTCCGAGTGGTGCGAGGTGGAGGTGTCCCGCGAGGGGCATGTCTGGCAGCAGGAGTACCAGCGGGGCGAGCCGACCGGCCCCGTGCGAAAGATGGGCACGACCTCGCGGACCGGCACGAAGACCACCTTCAAGCCCGACCCGCAGATCTTCCCGCAGACGAAGTTCTCGTGGGACACCCTCTCCCGCCGGCTGCGGGAACTCGCCTTTCTGAATTCAGGTGTGCGGATCACGTTTGCCGACGCCGCCAGTGGTTCGAGCGAGGAGTATTTCTACGAGCGGGGTGTGGAGGAATTCGTCGAATACTTGAACAAGGCAAGCGATCCGATCCACTCCGATGTGATCACGATCAAGGGAGCTGGCGACGGGATCACGTGGGATATCGCCCTGCAATACACGGGCGAATACACCGAGAGCCTCCACAGCTACGTCAACAACATTTCCACGACAGAGGGGGGCACGCACGTCTCCGGGTTTCGCTCCGCGCTCACGCGGGCCCTCAATGCGTATGGCAAGAAGAGCGGCATCTACAAGGATCTCGTGCCGACCGGTGAAGACATTCGCGAGGGGCTCACGACGGTGATCAGCGTGCGGGTGCCCCATCCGCAGTTTGAGGGTCAGACAAAGACGAAGCTCGGCAACGGTGAGGTGGAGGGGATCATCAACTCGGCCGTCGGTGACTTTCTCTCCAAATACCTCGAAGAAAATCCCAAGAGCGCCAAGGCGATCATCCAGAAGGGTGTGCTGGCAGCGGAGGCCCGCGAGGCGGCCAAGAAGGCGAAGGCCCTGCTTCGCGAGCGGAAGGGCGCGCTCTCCGGCGGTGGCCTGCCGGGCAAACTTCGCGACTGCACCAGCCGCGACGTGGAGCGGTGCGAACTCTACCTCGTGGAGGGTGATTCGGCCGGTGGCTCAGCCGAGGGGGGCCGCCATCGTGAATACCAGGCGATCCTGCCGCTGCGGGGCAAGATCATCAACGCCTACAAGAGCCGCGATGACAAGGTGCTGGCCAACGAAGAGGTTCGCAGCGTGATCTCGGCGATCGGGGCCGGCATTGGCGAAGAAGCCGATCTCGGCAAGCGGCGGTATGACAAGGTCGTGATCATGACCGACGCCGATGTCGACGGCTCCCATATTCGTACGCTCTTGCTCACGTTCTTCTATCGGCAGATGTATCGGCTGGTGGCCGAGGGGCATGTCTATGTCGCCCAGCCGCCACTCTTCCGTGTGCGGAGCAAGAAACAGGTTTACTACGTGCAGACCGAAGAGGAGATGAAGAACCAGCTTCTCGATCAGGGGCTTGGGGAGGGCGTGTTTCTGCCGGGCGATGGCCGGGAGATCGCCGGCGAGGAAATGCAGAAGCTCTGCCGCACGCTCTCCGGGCTCGAAGATGCGCTCCTGGCGCTCGAACGCCGGGGCATCAGCCTGCGGGATCATGCCGCCCGCCGTGATGCGGCGACCGGCAAGCTGCCGATGTATCACGTCTACTTCGGGCTCGAGGAACACTGGTTTACCAGCCGCGATGATCTCGAGGCGTTTGTGAAGAGCAAGGAGCAGGCGGCCGGCGGTGAACTGCAGGTGGGGCGGGCGGAAGAGGCGGCTGCTGCCAACGACCCGACGCCCGGCACGGCCCCAGGCACCGGTGCTGACCAGCTCGTGGTGATCGACCTTCACGAAGTGCGCAGCATCAACGCGGGCCTCAAGGAGCTCGAGGCGATGGGATTCGGCACCGAAGCGCTGATGCCGCAGGATCGCACCGGTCGCGAAGAGGCGCGGTACACGCTGCGGCGTGGTGAAAACGAAATCGGCCTCGAGGATCTTCGTGGCCTGCTGACAGCGGTGCGGCGGGCGGGTGAAAAAGGTCTCTCGATCACCCGCTTCAAGGGCCTCGGGGAAATGAATGCCGAGGAGTTGCGGGAGACGACGCTCGATCCAGCCAACCGCACGCTCCTTCGGGTGACGATGACCGATGCAGCGGCGGCCGACGATCTCTTCCGCGTCTTGATGGGGGAGAAGGTGGAGCCCCGCCGCGACTTCATCGAGCGGCATGCCCTCGACGTGAAAAACCTCGACGTGTGACGACACGCTGGAACAGCCGTTGCTTTGAGGAGGCTGCTTGCGGTGAGACCGCAACTGCCCGTATCCTTCCGGCTTCAGGAATCTGTGCTCGCCTGCGAGAATGCTCTACGGCCAGCCAATCCATCCTTCCCAAGGTCCGTTTGCATGAAGACGACGCTCTGCTTTGCTCTGACGCTGTTCTCGGCATGTGTTTCATTCTCCACTTCATCCCTCGCACAGGAAAAAACAATGCTGCCACGCTGCTTTTTTGACATCACCGCTGACGGTCAACCGCTGGGACGCATCGTGATGGAGCTGCGATCAGACGTGGTGCCGAAGACGGCCGAAAACTTCCGGGCGCTGTGCACCGGTGAGAAGGGCTACGGTTACAAGGGCAGCTCCTTCCATCGCGTGATTCCCGAGTTCATGTGCCAGGGCGGCGATTTTACGAACCATAACGGCACGGGCGGGAAGTCGATCTACGGAGCGAAGTTCGCCGACGAGAACTTCACGCTCAAGCACACCGGCCCGGGCGTGCTCAGCATGGCCAATGCAGGCCCCAACACGAACGGTTCGCAGTTCTTCCTCTGCACGGTGAAGACCGCCTGGCTCGATGGCAAGCACGTGGTCTTTGGTCAGGTTGTGGAAGGGATGGATGTCGTGCAGAAGATTGAGTCCTTTGGCTCAGACTCCGGCCGCACCCGCGCTAAGATTGAGATCGCCGACTGCGGTGAACTCCCACAGGAATGAGCGGCCTTTGCGGGTAAGCCGAATCTCAGTAGCGGAACGCAAGACCGGCGTCGGAGAAGAAGTTGGCGGCGTCACCGGTGAGACCCCAGCCGACGCGCAGGCCGAGTTCGACATTGTCGCCAAGGATGATGTGCGTGCCGGGGCTCAGGAACGGGCGGTTCACGTCGTCGAAAAGCCCCTGGGTAAACGTTCCGAAGTATTCGGCATGCACTTCCCACCGCTCGTTGACCGGCAGTCGCAGCACCACCGACGGCCCCCAGCGGCTGAACCAGGCCGTGTCACTCTCCGCGTACGCATACCGCATGGCGGCATCGCACCGCCAGCCGGCGGGAAACTCCCAGCCGAACACAGCCGTCGCCACGGGTTCGGTGCCAAACTCCTCGCCATACATCGGCGTGGTGGCCTCCATGATGAAGCAGCTCTCGGGAAGGAGGCCCTCCTGCCGCGATGTCTTCAGCTTGAAGCCGTAGAGGAAGTTGGATTCGTAGAGCGTGTTGCCGAACAATGGGAGTTCGCCCGCCTCGACGCTTGTGACGACGTTGCCCTGCGAGCCCACTGAGTAGTTGACCCCCAGCCGCCATTCAAACCACTCGCTGCGTCCGATCCTGCAGAGCAGCTCCGGATAGCTGTTGGTGGGCAGGCCCTCACGGTTGTCGATGTAGACATGTGACATCTCGCTAAGCACCGTGCCCGGATCGATGCAAAAGGTCGATGGAGTGAAGGCATCACGGTCGGTGTGCAACTCAATCGGTTCCAGAGCTGCTGCCGATGACAATGTCAGCCAGAGAAAAATACTGACGCCAGACACGATACCCGCGGTGCGAGCCCCTACCCGCCAGAGAGTTTGCCGCGTACGCATACTGAGAAATTCGGCTCTTGACGCAATCGGCGCCGCGATGAATCGGTGCAATCGGCAGACCCTCGCGGTTCTCCGCGGGATACCCAGGCTGCCCATTTTGTAGAGGGGGTTTGCGAGAGGTGCGAGCTTCACTCCCCGTAGGCGTCCACGGTCCTTCCACATCTCCGAACGACCGTTAGGCTGATTCCCATGAAAATCCTTCCCCAATTCTCCTTTGGCGTGGGCGACCGCTTTGCCCACGAGG
>JAQBZA010000086.1 GCA_027622795.1 Planctomycetota bacterium
GGTGACCCGCCCGGAACAGCCGGTGGTCGCCACGCCATGGATGACGCCGCTCTTGATTCGTTCGCGGAATATGTTCGAACAAAAGCCGACCCCCGACGCGGCGAACAGATTTTTCGCCGAGAGTCGCTCAAGTGTGTGGCCTGCCACCGTGTCGGTGAGGTGGGACCGCAGGTGGGGCCAAACCTGGCTGCCATCGGGGCCGCCAGTCCGCTCGACTACATCATAGATTCACTCGTTGACCCGGCGAAGAACGTAAAGGAAGGCTACCAGACACTGGTTGTTCTCACCGACGACGGCCGCGTGGTCACCGGCATTCAGGTCTCTCGGAGTGATGATGAACTGGTGTTACGGGACGCACTCGACCGCGAGGTGCGGATACCCTCCGCCGAGATTGACGAGGAGTCGGTCGGTACGTCACTCATGCCGGCCGGGCTGATTGATCCACTCTCCCGAGAAGAGTTGGCAGATTTGGTGCGTTTTCTCGCTGGGCTCGGCAAATAGCGGCAGGCTGGTGGCTGACTGTCAGTCGTTCATCCGCAGATCACAAGTGAGATCGCCGGCAGCCAGCGGGCGGCAGGGTGATCTCGGCACGAAGGATCTGCGCTCACATGGCTCAAATACGGGGGAGCGTTCTGAGAGAACGAACGCCTGCCGTTGAGTCGTTGAAATGATCTCAAGTACGAGCGGCATGTTGACCGGGATTCCCGGGTGGAGTGAACGCACCAGGCTGGTTCTCCGATACCGAAGACCTGCCAGCCAGCACGTGCCTGACCGGAGACTCATCCCTGGCGGCAGGCACTGCACGGGCACACATGCCAGCGGCAACGGGCGACCGAACACCTCGATCCGAAAGCGTTCACGAAAAGGAGCCGTGGCGACGCACTCAAGGCGGTGCAGCGATGTGTCGACGAGGCGGCTGGTGGCCCCGCTGGTACCCACCGCGTTTTCAATCAGCGGCCAGGCCTCCGATGCCTGGCGGATCGTCAACGCGGCGTCAGCATCGGTGAATTCAAGCAGCGTGGGAAACCGCCAGTCCCACATGCTGCGGTAGCGTTGCGGATCGAGACGAAAGCCGGCTCCGTGGAGATCGGCCAGCACTGTGGCAAGATCATCCCAGAGCGGCGTCGGGAGGAGGTATCGATCGTGGAGCGTGCGACCAAAGTGTCGCACAGGCTGCCGACAGGGGTGTTCCAGAAGCCACGCCGCCAGCGCTGACCATAAGAGCGCCACATCACTCGACCACGCCGCATGAGGCCACGATGCAAGTGCACGAAATTCGATGAGCCCGGCCGTCCCTGCCGGCGAGTCGCTGGTCCAAAACTTGTCGAAGCAGATTTCACTACGATGACTGTTCGCCGCCACGTCAGTCTGCAGAAACCGGACAGCTGCATTGATGGCATGCCGATGGTCCTGGCCCGGCGGCAGAGCCTCCAGACACCGCCAGGCCCATTCAAGGTCGTGGTGCGTGGCTCCTGACTCATCGGCCCGCGGCGCCTGGGAATGAGGCCCCACGAACTTCCCCGCAAACAGGTAGGAAAGCGCCGGATGTCGCTGCCAATACCGGAGAATCGACGCCACCCATCCGGGCCTGGAGAAGAACGGGTTCGCGGAAAGTGTCGGGCCACCCCAGAGGAGATGACTGCCACCGCCGGTATCTTCGGGAAAACCGTGCTCCGACTCACGCCACGGACGCAACCCACAGGTTGCGGCGGCGCTGGTCACGGCGTGCAGCCAGTGGTCGTATTCATGCCACGAGAAACAAGCCGGGAGATTGATCTCGAGCACCCCCGGATCGGCCGTGAGCCCAATGGTTGTCCAGCGACCGGCCTCGTCAGCGGGAATCACACCCTGCCACTCGACCATCCCGATGCCCGCCCCGCGCAGCGCCGCGGCGATATGCGTCAGCAACTCGCAAAATGAATCCTGCAGGAGAGGTGGCAGAAAGACCGACAAACACTCACCGCGGCGTTCCAACACCAAAGCCCGTCGCGGAACGTCATCGGAAAGCCGATCGAGCGGCAACCGCAGCCCGGCTGGACCGTCTGTGTTTGTCAGCCGGCTCGCGTCGTCGGGCCAGCCGTTCGCCAGCCAACGGCCGTCGGCATGATCGAGGAGGAGCGCCCACACCTCCGGCTGACTGTTCGCTGTCAATGCGGCCCCCGTATTTTCGATGCCGTCGCTAAACCGGCGCCAGGAGTCCTCAACCTGTAGCCGTTTCACGACTTCACGTCGAAGCATGGCAAGGGCTGGTGTCGACACAATTCCCTGATCACCCAGTGGTGGCAGGAGTGATCCGCCATGCCGCTCCTGCACAAGCCAGATCGCCCAGCGCGGATTCACCTCACCGGGATACCGTTTCCCGGGAGCGAAAAACTCAACCGCCTTCGGCATCGACGTTTCCCGCAGCCGTGCCGCCACCGCACGAGCCTTCGCGAGCTTCGTCGGACCGATGGCAGCATGCTGCCACTCATCACCCACCGGAGTGGCGGGGACGAATGTGGGCTCACCGCCGATCGTGAAACGGATTTCATGTCGCTCGAAGACGTGAGCAACGCGGGCCGCAGCAGCGGCCGCACAGGGAGCGTTGTTCAGTGAAGCAGGTGTCATATCCTTGTGACGGCAAGTGACGTCGACAGCGTGCTCCGCACAGGCACATCACTGAAATAGGTGCCACTCACCGGAGCAATATCGGCGGGAACAAGTCCGACCGCGACGGGAATGAAACAGTGATCGCATAAAACGCCATGGGTTGGGTCAAGTCCGAGCCAACCGGCGCCCGGTAGGTAGGCCTCTGTCCATGCATGCATGGCGCCTGCTGCGCGGCGATCATCATCGGCAGCATCTCCCTCAAACAGGTAGCCCGATACCAATCGCGCGGCGATGCCGTTGTGGCGCAGTGCCTCCGCCATGAGCACCGCGACATCCCGGCAGGCGCCACGGCCACGGGCGAGCGTCTCGCCGACAGGAAGCGGGTCCCCCTCCTCCCGACGTTCGTAGCCGATGGCATCGGCAATCCAGCGATTCATGCCGATGAGACCCTCGATCATCGGACGGCTCGCGACCGCCAGCGGCTCTGGCCAGGCCGTCGGCTGGGTGGGCCGCAAAAATGGAGCCAACAGATGGTGTTCTTCAGGGGTGTACCGACAGGGAATTCGCAGCCCACGAGGCTCAAGCAGGAAGTCGAATGGATTCCGCTCCGGCACCAGAAGATCAAGATCGAGATCGATCCCGAGCGCCGTCATCTCGTCCGGGAAAAAACCGGTCGCCACCACGTTGTCAAACAAGTCTCGACGAAACTGCACCTGAGCATCTGGCACCGTGGCAAACGACTGCCGCTCGATTCGCAGCACCGGATCGGGCCGTGGAAAGAGTCGCAACACATGCGTCGAGAGCGACGCCGATGCATCATAGCGGTATTCGGCTCGATAACGGATTGCCAGTCTCATGCGGCCCTGCCTCGCATCCTTTCCGCGCCCGGTCCGCCTGAGGCGAAGATTGTGGCACATACATCAGCGTCAATCAAAGGGCGGCGACTCTGGGTGGGCGGCGACAGTAGAATGATGTGGCGTTACTCCCTGGGAGCCGACTGTGGCCGAAGCACTCCTGCCGCTGATCGCGCGGCTCCTTGATCCAGCGGCTTACCCGCATCCGACCGCCGACATCCGGCTCATCGAGACCCACATTTCATGGGTCTTCCTTACGGGGGAATTCGTCTACAAGGTGAAGAAACCCTGCAATCTCGGCTTTCTCGACTATTCCACCTTCGAGAACCGGCAGCGGTGTTGTGCGGAGGAGGTGCGGCTGAGCGGACGATTCGCTCCTGAACTCTATCTCGGCGTGGTGCCGATCACGGGGCCCCCTAACGCCGCGATCGTCGGCGGACCCGGCACGCCCATCGAGTGGGCTGTGAAGGTACGGCAGTTTGACGAGGATAGCCAACTCGACAGGCTCTTTGACGATCAGAAACTCACGGCCGCAGACTGCGAACAACTCGGGGCCGACATTGCCCTTCTCCAGCGGCAGTTGGAGACCGTTGATAGACAGGCTGGCTCTGGATCCCCGGATACCTTTGCCGCCACCGTGGCGTTGAATATCAGTCAGCTGCGTGCGGCCTGTCCGGACGTTGGTCCCCACGCTGATGCAGTGCAGGCGTGGATCGTCACCGAGGTCGCTCGCCTACGCGACGTGATCGAAGCCCGCGTTGCGGCCGGAAAGGTTCGTCACTGCCATGGTGATCTCCACCTCGCCAACATCGTGCGGCATCGGGGTCGCATGGTGGCCTTCGATGCCATCGAGTTCAATGAGTCACTACGATGCATCGATGTTGCCAATGACATGGCGTTTCTTGCCATGGATCTGTATGCCCGCGGGCGCTCCGACTTTGCCGCTCGCCTCGTCAATGCCTGGATTGAGTCGGCCGACGACCACTCAGCCGCGGCAGTGCTGCCCCTGTTCATGGTCTACCGGGCGGTCGTGCGGGCCGCAGTGGCTGCAATCCGACATCAGCAGGCGATCACCCATGGCGATGCAGCGGCAGCCGCTGCGGCACGGACAGAGAGCAACCGCTACCTCGCCGTGGCCGTCGACCTCACCGTCGCGCGTCGCCCCACCATGTTCGTGACAACGGGTGTCTCAGGAACGGGGAAAACCACGCTCGCCGCCCGGATTGTCGATGCCACCGGGGCTGTTCGGCTGCGGAGCGACGTCGAACGAAAGCGGCTGGCAAGCATGTCGGCCATCGAGCGGCCCGACGATGAATACGCCCGCGTTCTGTATGGGGAAGCCATGACAGAGACGGTGTATCGCCGACTGGCCACACTGGCCACGACCATCCTCCAAGCCGGAACGAATGTCGTGGTTGATGCCACATGCAACACCCGAGAGCAGCGCGACCTGCTCGCCACCGTCGCTCATGATTTGGACGTACCGCTGCGGTGGCTTGAACTCGATGTCCCGGCTGAGTTTGTCCTTGCACGCGTAGCGGCGCGGCAAGCCGCGGGCACAGATGCCTCGGACGCTTCGGTCGACGTGGTGCGGTCGCAGCTGGCCAAGCGGCAACCGATCTTGCCCGAAGAACTGGTTGCATGGCCGCGTGCTCACCTGGTCCGCGTGACCCCGTGGGACGCGGAGGATCCGACGTTTATTCGGAGGCTGACGACCTCATGAGGGCTCGGCGCGTGGCCCACTTCCGGTAGCCAAACATGAACCTCAGGTTCGGCCAGGAAAACAACAGGCGCGTCACCAAACCCCAGAGATCCGACCTGTGCTCATACTCGATGTGTTCGCGGATTTCAGTGACACCTGCCGAGATCGGAACGAATGAATGCGTGTGTTCCCACTTCTTTGCCGGGCCGGCCACCTGAATGTCAGTGAATCCGGTGTCTGACACGTTGCGGTGCACCGCGGTCCAACGAAGAGGCAGCGGGCCGACCCAGAGCGTGAATTTCGACACCGAACCCTCAGCCATTGGCTCGATGGCGTGCAGTTGCACAATCGTAGGAGGAGGTGTGAGACGCCTGAGTGCACTGGTATCGCGATGGAAGTCCCGCACGGCTGTTAGTGGTGCGGCGACGGTGAACGAGTAGTCGAAGATCGGCATCGCTCGGCAGTCTCTCTTCAGATGGGGGAAGAAGGTTTGCACCCCAGGATCACTCGCAGGAACGACCCCGAAACACGATGGCCAGAGGTTCCGTCGGGGCTGTCTGTGGAAGCGGAACAAGGATGAAGGTATCAGTGATGACGGGATTCCACTCACCGCCTTCCAGAATTTCTCCGGGCCACAGCCGCTGCGGCAAAAAGTGCACGATCGGACGTCCACCACGCTGTGAGCCGTTGGTGCTTACCGGGGTAAACGAACGAGATCCGTCACGCGGCACGATCGTCAGGGTGAAGACACCGTCCTGTTCGATGAATGCCTGGTCAAACTGGAGGCGGCCAGGGGCCAGCCGAGCCTCCCAGGCAGGATCGCCATAAAAAGCCATGGAATCACGATCGTGAAGGAGGCCACGCACGTCACGCGGGCTGCCGCCGTGCTCGAGTCTGTGGACAAGCGCATGACCATTGGCGTGAAAGGCTTCGTTGAGCGTCATTCTGCCGGGCTGCTCGACGAAGTAATCGAGCAGACCCCAGCCGGCATAGCCATACCAGGTGGGGACGGTATATCCGGCCATCTGCCGAACTCCAGCGGCGTTGAGGAAGGCCAAGGCGAGGGCGTCGGGGCCGTCAATGTGTCCGGCCAGACAATTCCCGACCGGTAACCAGACCTTCGGGTTGTCCGAGGCGATCGGAATGGTGCGGCCAGCACTGTCTACGCCCCAGAGCCTGCCACCGCCGGACCGAAACAGTCCGTTTCTGTAGGCGTAGCCGATCTCCCACCCGCGTTCGGTCGCGTGACCGCTTGTCACGAAAAGATCCGTGACACCGTCGGAAAGCCGAGCGGCGAGGGCGGCTGTCGTGTCATCGGGCCCCTCGACTTCCACCGCATCACCACCCGCCAACTTGCGCACCATCCGATTGCGCACCACCTCCGAGTACCACTCTCCGGCGATGACCCGATCCATGGCCAATTCAGTGCCCGACGTCACCTGGCGCACGATCAGCGGCTCGTCGGTTGTGGCGATGGTCAGCGCGTTGGCCGCATCAAAGCCCGTCAGGATACCCCACTGGGTGTCCGTGTAGGGATCATCGTCAAGCCGCCGCGTGAGTTGATGAACCTCCTCGACAAATGCGCGGCCGGCCTCCTCGGGGCGGGCCACGAAACACGTGTGACGGGGAAACCTCCCGATGAGGGCCGGCAACGATTCTGCCGGGGACCGCTTCCACGTCGTGACAAAGGGGCCGCGGGCGTGGTGCTTCGTTTTCAGGGCAGTGACGACGTCTTCCCATCCCGGGCTCGCACATGTTTGCTCCGAGACAACGATCGCATAGCCGGGTGGACCGGCGACGAGGCCGCCCCCACTGGTGCCACAGACCACAAGAACGGTGATCGCTAAGATGTTCGTGGGGCCCGACATGCTTCCAGGGTTTCGAATATCAGACTTCCTTTCGTCCCGTTTTGCGCGGGCCAGACGAGGGGTCAATCCAGCGGCCCAGAAAGTATACGGGCCGCCAAGAAGCCTCCTTTCAAGGGGATGATTCAGTAGCTGTGGCGTGCCGGGGCCTGAGGAACGATACTTATGAAGTCAAAACCGCTTCTGCAAATGACACGTCGGAAGCGACCTTCCCTTTCTGGAGTTCAGTCATGCTGCTTCGCCACCACGCTCGGTGCCTGACGGGTATTATTACAGCCGGGATTCTCACGGTCACGGCAACCAGTGCGACTTCCTCAGGCTTCGTGGTGGCAGCAGAAACCGCGACTTCATCACCGGCGGCGGGGCATCGCTCGCTCTTCAACGGCACAGATCTTCAGGGCTGGCGGGGCATGGGTACCGAAAACCCGTACAAGCTCGCCGCCAAGACGGCTGAGGAACGTGCCGCATTCTTCGCAAAAAACCAGCCCGGAATTGAGGAACACTGGAAAGTCGTCGACGGTGTCCTCGTGAATGACGGGCAGGGTCCCTACCTGACAACGATCGATGATTTCGGCGACATTGAGTTGTGGGTCGACTACAAGACGGTGCCAAAGGCCGACAGTGGCATCTACCTTCGGGCCACGCCCCAGGTGCAAATCTGGGATTCGACCGAAACTGCAAAATTCAAGATTGGTGCCGACAAGGGCTCCGGGGGCCTGTGGAACAACAGCCCCAACACGCCGGGAAAGGATCCCCTCGTGCTGGCCGACAAGCCGTTTGGTGAGTGGAACCGCTTCCGCATCATGCAGGTCGGAGCCCGCACGACGGTCTGGCTCAACGACAAACTCGTTGTGGACAACGCGATCATGGAGAACTACTGGGATCGCAAGAAACCGCTCCTGCGCCGCGGGCCGGTTCAACTGCAGACCCATGGCGGCGAGATTTCCTGGAAAGACATCAACGTGCGCGAGATCGCAGCGGACGAGGCAAATGCTTGGCTGCGGGACCATGCGAACGACGGATTTGAGCCAATCTTCAACGGCAGCGACCTCACTGGCTGGTCAGGAGCTGTGGAGAATTATGAGGTGGTCGATGGTGCGATCCGATGCAAGCCGGGCAAAGGAGGCACACTCCACACGGAAAAGGAATACGGCGACTTTGTAGCCCGGCTTGAATTCCGGCTACCACCCGGAGGCAACAATGGGCTGGCAATCCGCTATCCGGGCACCGGTGATACAGCCTACGTCGGCATGTGTGAGTTGCAGGTGCTCGACTCAGAGCATCCCAAGTACGCCAAACTCGACGCGCGGCAATATCACGGCTCGGTCTATGGTATGGCTGCTGCCGAACGCGGTTACCTTCGGTCAACCGGTGAATGGAACTTTCAAGAGGTGACGGTCCGTGGTAGCACCATTCGCGTCGAACTCAATGGGTCGGTGATCCTCGATACCGACGTCGCGACGGTAAAGGACTTCATGGGCGGCAAGCCACACCCGGGCATGAACCGCACGCACGGGTTCTTCGGATTCGCTGGTCATGGCGATCCGGTCGAGTTTCGCAACGTCAGCTTGAAGCGACTCGACTGAGCCGCCGGCGCCTCGAAAACGCTGAAGTCTGCGTCGGCTCATCCGGCAGACAGCATCATGTGTCGACGATGAGCATGCCCTCGGCAGGATCATGAGTCCGTTGTCGGAAGCGTTCCGCGATCTTCGCCGTCACCGGGCCGGGGATCGACGGCATGACACGATCGTCGAAGCGTGCGACCGGAGTGATTTCCCCCATCGTGCCGGTCACGAACATTTCGTCAGCGACTGGAAGCTCGTTGGCTGGCACATCCCGTACATCGGCTGTGACGTTGATCTCTCGGCAGATCTCGAGAACGACTGATCGCGTGATGCCTTCGGGGCAGGCCCGCGTGGTAGACGTGATCACCTGCCCGTCACGCACCAGGAACAGGTGCGTGGAACTTGTTTCGGCCAGCATGCCAGCAGTGTCGAGGAGGACGGCATCGTCCGCACCTGATGCATTGGCCTCGAGTTTGGCAAGAATGCTGGTGAGTTGATTGCAACTGTGAATGTGCTGGTCAAGGATGTCGGCATATGGACGGCGCTGTGACGATGTCATCAGATGAATCCCGTTCGCATTATCGAACACCGGTGGCTTGTGCTCGGCCAGAATAAAAAACGAGCATCCTGACTGATTCACACGCGGATCAAGTCCACTCGTATACTTCACACCCCGCGATACGGTCAGTCGCACGTGCACTCCGTCGTGCATCGCGTTGGCAACGAGCGTGCGGCGGAGCTCCTCGATCAGCCTCTCATTCGTGGGAAAGTCGCGGTAGGCGAGCATCCGGCCGCTCTTACGGAGCCTGGCCAGGTGGTCATCCAGCCGGAAAATCCTCCCCTCGTACAGCCGCAACCCCTCCCACACGGCATCCCCATTTTGGACACTCGAATCGAAGGGCGACACAGCCGCCTCGTTTCGGTGGACGAGGTGACCATTGATATTGACGATCAACCCGTCATTGGCAGGATTTCTGGGCTGCAGCATGATCGAAGCCGCTCGTAGAGGGCGACCGCCTCCTGGAGAAAGGGGACATCGGGTTTCGGAAGCGGGGGCTCCTCGAGCGCCGCTGTCTCGAAGCCGGTCGACTGCCACGTCCCCGCATACCAGTGGGGAGCCCAGACGCCATCCTGGGGATGCGGTCCGGGAGCCCAGCGGAGCATGGCTGGATTCCAATCAATCTGAAATCCCGCACAGAGGCGCTGCAGCGCAGCGACCGGTGATCGGCGGAGGTCGGCGGCATCGATGACCACGGGAACCGTGGCTCGGATCTCCCGCAGGGAATCAAACAGCCGCACCTGAAACGGCAGGCCTGTCTCAGCCAATGTCATGGCGGGAAACACTTTCAGGTAACTGCTGATCAC
>JAQBZA010000087.1 GCA_027622795.1 Planctomycetota bacterium
AGCTGGGTGTCTGGGGCTCTTGGTTGCTTCGGGCACTTCATGACCGCATCCGGTCGGGGTTGCCCGTGCTCCGAGAGCCGGCGTATGCAGACAAGCGCAGCAAGGATTGCGAAGCGAAGTCTGCATCCGAGTGAGCGAAGGGCAGGATGCCCGGAGCGAACGTCCGGCGATGGGGAACGGGGAGCCTGAAGCCGGTTTGGGCGAGTTGGGTCCGCGACGCGATTTGGAGGCTGGTACTTGTGAATTGCGGCGGGGTAGGGCAAACTTCGTGCGAAATTTCACGATGTCGGGTTTGCCCCGGGAAACTCGCGAAACATGGTTGACTTTCTGATCACGACGATTGGCCTGCCCTCGTGGCTGGCGTGGACCGCTGCGGCCGGTCTGGCGGCGTTTCTCATTCTCAATCTGATTGCCGGCGGCGCGCTCGTCTTCATCTGGGCGGAGCGGAAGATCGCGGCCCGTATTCAGGATCGGCTGGGGCCGACTCGGACGGGTGGCCGATTTGGCTGGCTGCAGTCATTGGCCGACGGCATCAAACTGCTGGCCAAGGAAGACTTGATGCCCGACGGCGCCGATCCGCTCCTGTTTCGCATCGCGCCCTATGTCAGTTTCTGTGCGTCGTTTTGCGCGTTTATCGCGTTGCCGTTCGCCTTTGATTTCGTCGGGCTGCGGCTCAATGTCGCGGTGTTTTTCGTGATTGCCGTGCTCGGCCTGGAAGTGTTCGGCGTGATTCTCGCCGGCTATGCGTCGGCCTCGAAGTGGTCGCTCTTCGGGGCCATGCGGGAGGCGGCGCAGGTGGTCAGCTACGAGGTGCCGCTGGGGATGTGCGTGGTGGTGCCGGTGATGCTCGCCGGCAGCATGGATCTGGTGACCATCGGCGAAAAGCAGGCGGGCTGGATCACCAACTGGTTTTTGTTTCACGACCCGTTCACGTTCGTGATCTTTTGGGTCTATGTCACGTGCGCCGTCGCGAGCGTGAATCGGGCGCCCTTCGACTTGGCCGAGGCCGAGAGCGAACTGGTGGCCGGATTCCATACGGAATACTCCGGGCTGCGCTGGAGCTTCTTCTTCATGGCCGAATACGGCTCGATGTTTCTCGTCAGCGCCCTTGCTGCGGTGCTGTTTTTGGGGGGCTGGAATGGGCCGATCCCGGTGGCCACCTTGCTGGGGCTGAGCGAGGGCACGGGCGACACGGCAGGCTATTTCGTGCGGCTGCTGGGCATGGCCAATCTGCTCGGCAAGGCAACGCTCGGCGTGCTGATCATGATGTGGATTCGCTGGACGCTGCCGCGGCTCCGGATCGATCAGGTGATGACCACCTGCCTCAAATACTGCACGCCGATCGCGGCCGCGATGTTTGCCGGGGCAATGCTCTGGCAGCTTGCCCTGCCGGGTGGTCTGGTCGCTGGGCTGTCTCGGCCCACGGCCGACGTGCGGGAGGGCTGGCTGCAGGAAGAAGGCCGCCGCTCCGCTGCAGCAGCGAGCGATCCGGCGGCAGGCGTGGCCCAGTTGGGAGAAAATCGATGATGCCGTTTGCCGCATCGCTCCTCGCTGCCCTGCCAACTGCCGCCGTCGTGGCCGCGATCAACTGGCATACGCTTTTCTTTCTGCTCTTCGCGGCGCTGGCCTGTGGCTTCGCCATCGCGGTTGCCGCAGCCGACAATGTCGTGCGGATGGCCCTCTATTTGATCCTCTCGCTCGGAGCGACGGCTGGTCTGTTCTTTCTGGCCGGCGCCGAATTCGTGGGCGCGATGCAGTTGATGATCTACGTCGGGGGCACACTCGTGCTGCTCGTGTTTGGCGTCATGCTCACGGCCCAATCGCCTTTTGTGTCGATGCGGTCATCACCCGGCGACAAGGTGCTGGCGGGGGTGGCGGCCGTGGCCCTGCTGGTCGTGTTGCTCCAGGCGGCCTTCTCGGTGGAGTCGTGGCGGCGACCGGCTGCCGGTGTGGTCGACCAGCCGGCGGCGACGCCGCTCGGCATGGCGCTTGTCGGCCTGCGGGTCGATGAACGGCCGGCTGGCGGGCCGGCGGACGCGGTTCGGCCCGGCTATCTGCTGCCCTTTGAAATCGTGTCGGTCCACCTGCTGGTGGTGCTTGTCGGAGCGGCCTATCTGGCTCGGGCCAAGCGACGGAAGACACCGCGGCCAATCGAGGTGGTGGCGTCGGTTGAGCCGCCGGCGTCGGTGGCCGAGCATGCGGCGATCGGCCGGGAGGCGGGCCGCCGCGGATCCTCGGTGCTGACGGGAGGAGGAGCATGATCGGGATCTCAGGCATTGCCGGCGGGATCGTGCAACCCTGCATCGCAGGGTTGCTGAGTGATCCGGTGAGCGTCACGCACTATCTTGTCGTGGGCGCGATCCTCTTTGTCTCCGGTGTGGCCTGCATGGCGATGAAGCGGAATGCCCTGGGCGTACTGATGGGCATCGAATTGGTGCTGAATGGCGCCAACGTCAATTTTGTCGCCTTCGCCTCGCCGTGGCTGCAGGGCGAAGGGGCCCGGTCGCTCGGCCTCGATGGCCAGGTGATTGCCCTCTTCGTCATCCTGCTGGCTGCTGCCGAAGCGGCGGTGGCGCTGGCGATCACCCTCAACTTTTACAACAACCATGCCACGGTCGACATCGACCGGGCCGATGACCTCAAGGGCTGATGCTCGCCCCTCCCGCCTTCACGCTATGGATCACTCAACTATTCCGACACTGCTGGGGCTTGCGTGGCTGACGCCATTGGCGTCGTTCGTGGCGATCCTCTTCTTTGGTCCGAAGATGGGCCACCACGGCAAAAATGCCGCCTGGGTGGCGACGGCCGCGATCGTGACGTCGCTGCTGCTCTCGCTGGTCGCTGCCGGCCAATGGTTTGCCGCCCATCCGGTGGTGGCGGTCGATCATGGTGGCCACGGAGAGCATGCGGTTGCTCCATCGTCGGGAACGCTTTTCGCGGCCGAGACGGCCGGCCATGCCGATGCCCACGATGATGCGGGCCACGGTGGAGATCACGGCCATGCGGCCCATGGCTCTGCTTCGGCGCTCGCCGGCGACTGGTACACGCTCTACGAGGGGGGCGATCTGCGGCTCTCAATCGGCTGGTATGTCGACGCCCTCACGGTGCTGATGTTTGTGGTTGTCGCGTTCATCGCCACCTGCATCCACATCTATGCGTCGGGCTACATGCACGACGAGCTGCATGCCGTGACCGATCATGAGGTGACGCTTCGCTCGGGAGAGCACCTCCACCGCCCCGGCCGGTTTCCACGATTTTTCCAGGCCCTGTCACTGTTCTGCTTTTCGATGTTCGGGATCGTGATTGCCGGCAACCTGGCGATGGTGTTCATCTTCTGGGAACTGGTCGGCATCTGCTCCTGGTTTCTGATCGGCTTCTACTCCGAGCGGCAGAGCGCTTCGACCGCCGCCAACAAGGCCTTCATCGTCAATCGCGTGGGTGACTTCGGGATGCTCATCGGCCTGATGGCCCTGTGGGGGGCGTTGGGAACCCTCAGCTTCGCCGATACAACGGCCACCGCAGCCGACGGAACGGCGGTCGAACGGCCGGGGCTCTTCAGCCTCGTGCGGCCCGCGGCCTCGGGCCATGCCCTGCAGGTGCCCGATGGGATGGTGAAGTTTGCCGCGGCCGACGACGTCGCCCGCATCACGGCAGCCAACGCCGGCGGGCCAGACGCTGCGGCTGCGGCGGTTGCCCACGAGATCGACGGCTGGCGGAGCAAGGGCGTTGGCCGCTGGCTGCTGTTCATCGCCGGCCTCGGCATCTTTTGTGGGTGCGTGGGCAAGAGTGCCCAGGTGCCGCTGTTTGTCTGGCTGCCCGACGCGATGGAAGGCCCGACTCCCGTGTCGGCGCTCGTCCATTCGGCGACGATGGTGGCGGCTGGTGTCTATCTCGTGGGGCGGTTTTATCCCGTGCTCACTCCCGACGTGCTGCTCGTGATCGCCTACATCGGTGGCATCACGCTCTTTATCGCGGCCACGATCGCGCTGGTGGCCAACGACATCAAGCGGGTGCTGGCCTACTCGACGGTGAGCCAACTCGGCTACATGATGCTGGCGCTCGGTGTCGGCGGCTGGGTGGCGGGGCTGTTTCACCTCGTCACGCATGCCTTCTTCAAGAGTCTTCTCTTCCTCTGCTCCGGATCGGTGATCCACGCCTGCCACACCAATGACATGCGGAAGATGGGCGGACTCGCCAAGACGATGCCGTGGACGGCCGGCACGATGCTCGTCGGCTGCCTGGCGATCGTCGGGGCGGGCATTCCCTTCGTGATTGGCCTCTCGGGCTACTATTCGAAGGATGCGATCCTCGCCCAAACGCTCTCTTTCTCGAGGGCCAACCCAGCCCACTCGATCCTCTTTCTGGCTGTGGCAGGTGGAGCTTTCCTGACGTCCTTTTACATGTTTCGGCTCTGGTTCATGACCTTCGCCGGGGAGCCTCGCGATCATCACGTCGCCGAGCATGTGCATGAGTCGCCGCCAGTCATGGTCTGGCCACTGGTGGCTCTGGCCGTGTTGGCGGTGGTCGCCGGCTGGACCTTGCCCGGTGGGTTCGGCCTGGCCAACCTCCTCGAGCAGGCTCGGCCGGCCGGCACTGAGGCGACGAGCACCGGCGGATTCGTGTTCGGAAGCCTCGTCTATCCAGCGGAGTATGAGAGCCACGTCGGCGCCATCCATGCCACCGCGACGATGACCGCCTTCACGACGGCGTTGGCCGGTGTGCTGCTGGCGGCGCTGATGTATCTCTGGAAGATCGTGTCGCCCGCCCTCGTGGCCGGCATGTTCAAGCCGATCTACGCCTTCCTTGCCAACCGGTGGTATGTCGACGAGCTCTACCACGCCATCTTCGTGACACCGGCACTCGGCATCGCCAGCCTGGCGGCCGGCTTTGATCGCACGGTGATCGACCGCCTGATCGACGGCGTGGCCTGGTCGGCCCGGCAGCTCGCCGGCATCGACGCGTGGATCGACAGGAATCTCGTCGATGGTCTCGTCAACGCCACCGCCACCTGCACCTGGAACGCCGGCCTCTGGCTCAAGCAGTTGCAGACCGGCCGCCTTCGGCAATACGTCATGTTTATCGTCGTGGGCACCGTCGCCCTGTTCGTGCTGGCCAGCCTCGTGTTTCGCACCTCGCTGGCCGGCTGATCCCCCGCACACCATTCTTTTTGCCCGAACCCACGGATCCTTGCCATGCCCCCCTCCGCGTCACTCGTCCAACCAGCCCTCTGGCCGCTGTCGCTGATCGTGTTTCTGCCGGCATTGGTGGCGGCCTTCCTGTCGCTCCCGATCATCCCCAAGGCTCGCGAGGAGCTGATCCGCTGGATCACGCTCGGAACGCTCGCGGTGGTGTTCGTGCTATCGCTGTGGATGGCGGTGCCGCAGCTATTTGGCGCGACAGGCCCGGCCCAGTTTCAGATCGGCCAGCCCGAAATGCAGGCCGTGGTCAAGCTTCCCTGGATTCAGGCCTTCGGGATTGAATACCTGCTTGGCGTCGACGGCATCAGCCTGCCGCTGGTCGTGCTGACGACGTTTCTCTCAATGCTGGCGGCCGCTGCCAGCTGGCCGATCACCAAGCATGTGAAGGCCTACCACGTGCTGTTTCTACTTCTGGTGACCGGCATGCTGGGCGTCTTTGTGTCGCTCGATTTCTTCCTCTTCTATGTGTTCTGGGAAGTGATGCTGCTGCCGATGTATTTCCTCATTGGCATCTGGGGCGGCCCGCGGCGGGAATATGCGGCGATCAAGTTTTTCCTTTACACGCTCCTCGGCAGCGTGCTGATGCTGATCGCGATCCTGATGCTCTATTTTTCGAGTGACCTGCGGCTGCTCTCGCCCGAGCAATTGACGGCGGCGCATGTGGTGAGCCCGGCCCTCGAGGCGGCGGCTCAGGCCGAGGCGGTGCAGGCCATCAAGACGGCCGCCGATCCGGTGCATACGTTCAACCTGCTGGCGCTGGCTGAGTTAGGGCAGCTGCCCAATTCACCGTTCTCGACTTCGATGGTCTGGGGAACGAGTCTGGAGATATGGGCCTTCCTGCTCCTGCTGATCGGTTTCGTGATCAAGGTGCCGGTGGTGCCCGTACACACCTGGCTCCCCGATGCCCACGTCGAGGCGCCGACGCCGATCTCGATGATTCTGGCCGGCGTGCTCCTAAAGCTTGGCGGCTACGGCATCATTCGCATCTGCTATCCGATCTGCCCCGGTGCCGGGCTCTCGCTCGCCTGGCTGGTATGCGGGCTGGGCGTGGTGTCGATGGTCTACGGGGCCTTCGCGGCCCTGGCCCAGAAAGACTTCAAGCGGATGGTGGCCTACAGCTCGGTGAGCCACATGGGCTATGTGATGCTCGGTCTCGGGGTCTGGAGTGCGGTCGCCGGTCAGGAATATCGCTGGGAGGCATGGGCCCAGGGTGTGAACGGCGCCATGTTCCAGATGCTCGCCCACGGCTTTTCGTCGGCCGGGATGTTCTTCATGGTGGGCGTGCTCTATGACCGTGTCCACCATCGCAACCTCGATGAGTTTGGCGGCATCTTCAACCGCATGCCGGTTTATGCGGGGCTGGCAGTTGCCGTCTTCTTCGCCGGGCTGGGGCTGCCGGGCTTGTGTGGCTTCATCGGCGAGGTGCTTGTGACCCTCTCCAGCTGGAACTACAGCCGCACGCTCGCCGTGATCTCGGCCTTCACGGTGATCCTCACCGCCGCCTACATCCTGTGGGCGATCCAGCGGGTCTACCTCGGCGCGGAGTACAAGGGGCCGCATGGTGATCACCTTACCCCGATGACCCCCCGCGAACTGTCGATTGCCGCACCGCTCGTCTTCCTCGCCATCCTGTTTGGCGTCGCTCCGCAGATCCTCTTCAACTACGTCACGCCCACCGTGAATCGGCAGGTGCAGACGCTCGCGGCCTGGACGCGGGACGTGCATGATGCTCCGGCCCCGGTGGCCGTTGCGGAGGTGGGCAAGTGAACGACCCAGTGAACATCGGGACGCTGCTTTCGGGCACGCTCAACGACACGCTCACGGTTTCGCTGCCGCTGTTTCGTCCGGAACTGGCGTTGTCGGCAACGATCGTGCTGCTGCTGTTGTGCCGCATGCTGCCGGTGCTCCGGCTGCTCGACTCGGCACTCGTCGCCCTTGGCGGTGCGGCCTTCGCCCTGTGGTATGCCTGGGTCGACCTCCAGGCTCTGCCTCCGCTGGCGGAGGCGGCCGCGTCGGCCGGCGGCCGCGTTGAGATCTTCTCCGGCCTGCTCGTCTTCGACTCGTTCACAGCCTATCTGCGGTGCATCCTGGCCGGCTTTCTCGTACTCTATATTGTGTTTACGAAGGTTTCGGGGATTCCCGACCGCGAGGACGGCGCCGACTTTTACTCGCTCGTGCTGGGAGCCACACTCGGCATGTGCCTGATGGCATCGGCCAATCACCTCCTGATGGTGTTCATGGCCGTCGAGATGGCGAGCGTCCCCTCCTACGCGTTGGCAGGGATCCTGAAGGGGCGGCGGGCGGCCTCGGAGGCGGCGATCAAGTATGCCGTGTATGGGGCTGGGGCGGCGGGAATCATGCTCTACGGCATCAGCCTGCTGGCAGGCGTGCTGGGCACCTGCCACCTGCCGAGCATGGCGAATGAATTGGCGAGGGTCGTTCAGGCAGGGCCGCCGGGCGGAAGCGTGATGGTGCTCACCCTCGGAGGGCTCATGCTGGCGGTGGGGCTGGCCTTCAAACTGTCGGCGGTGCCCTTCCACTTCTGGTGCCCCGACGTCTTCGAAGGGGCGGCGGCCGAAGTGGGAGCCTTTCTGTCGGTGGCCAGCAAGGCGGCGGCGGTAGCACTCCTGATCCGTGTCGCCTATGCCCTGGGCATGCCGGCCGGGGAAGCGGCGGCAGGGATCGTGGCCGACCTTGCGCCCGTACGACACTTTTCGGTTGCGGTGATCGCGCTGATGGCGGCGGTCACCTGCACGCTGGGCAACCTCGCTGCCTACGGCCAGACCAACATGAAGCGGCTCCTGGCCTACTCCACCATCGCCCATGCCGGCTACCTCATGATGGGCGTGGCGGCGGCGATCGCCTTGGCCGGCCCAAAGCCGGCCGCTGCTGCGACCGCCGTGACCGCTGTGGCCTTCTATCTCGGCACCTATCTGTTCATGAACCTCGCCGCCTTCGCCATCGTGGCCTTCCTGCGGAACCGGCTGCGGAGCGAGGAGATCGCCTCCTATGCCGGGCTCGTGCGAACCAGCCCCGGCATCGTGGTGGCGACAACCGTGGTGCTCGTGAGCCTGATCGGCCTGCCGCCACTGGCCGGCTTCGTGGCCAAGTTTCTCGTGTTCTCTTCCTTGGTGGAGGCAATCTCGGCGGGTGTCGATCGGCAGCTCATGCTGCTTTTGCTGGTGGTGGGCGGCCTCAATACCGTCATCAGCCTGTTCTATTACCTCCGCGTGCTGAAGGTGATGACCTTTGATGCTCCGCCCGAAGACCGGGCCGGGGAGGCCTTCCCGCTCGTGTCGCTGCCAGGGGCCGTGGTGACGGCGTTGGCCGTGCCAGTGCTCGTGCTCGGTGTCTTCTGGTCGGGGCTCTATGCTGCCGCCCAACTCGCCGGAGCCTTCGCCTCGTAATCGCGAGGATCATCGCCATGCCCACTGCTGCACTCCCCCAACTCGTCGCCATCCTGGAGACCTCGCCGGTGATGTATGTCGCCGATTCCGGAATCTGGTCCTATCCCGGCGACGAAGACCTGAAGCTGGCCCTGGCCGATATCGTGGGCGACCAGCGAAACGTGGCCGAACGGGCGGCTGCGGTGCTCGCCGAGCGGGAGGTGGCCCCGCCCCAGACCGGTTACCCTCTCTCCTACACCGCCTGGCACGATCTCGATTTGGTCTATCTTTTGCCGCGGCTCATCGAGGGGATGCGGCGGCAGGTGGCGGCGATCGACGTGCTTGTGGCCGCGCGGCCCGATGACGCCACCGCCATGGAACTGGCCGCCGAGGCCAAGGCCACCACCCTCGGCCACATCGACGTGTTGGAGCAGCAGGCCTCCCGGCTCCGCCACGCCTCTTCCCCGGCCTGAACCTGGCCTGAACATGGCCTTCTACGACAGTCATTGCCACCTCGATCCGATGCGGTATGGCGATGAACTCCCGCAGGTCATCGCCCGGGCCCGGGCGGCGGGCGTCACCAAGATGACGGTCATCGGCACGCGGGCCGCCGACAGCGAGGCGGCCGCCGACCTGGCCGCCCGTGAGCCGGGGATCGTCTCGGCCGCCGGCATTCATCCCAACGATGTCGCCGAGATCGCGGCCGACGAATGGGATCGGGTCGTGCAATTGCTCTCCGGCGGGCGGGCTCACGCCGTCGGTGAGACCGGCCTCGACTGGTACCGCGACTTCGCCCCTCGGGAACTCCAGCGGGAGTTTTTCGATCGGCATCTGCGACTCGCCCAGGATCTCGGCCTGCCGGTGGTGATCCACACCCGCGAAAGCATCCGGGATACGCTCGACATGCTTCACGAGGCGCTCCGCCGCGGGCCGGTGCTGCCGGTCCTCCACTCGTTTACCGGCTCCGCGGCCGAGGCGGCCGAGGCGGTGGACATTGGCTGCTACCTTGGCTTCGCCGGCATGGTGACGTTTCGTTCCGCCGGCGATCTTCGCGAGGTGGCCAAGACCGTGCCCCTCGACCGCCTGCTGATCGAGACCGACAGCCCATTCCTCTCCCCGGAGCCCTTCCGCGGGCGGCGGAACGAGCCGGCCCACGTGATCCACACCGGCCGCTGTCTGGCCATCGCCCGCGGCGAACCGCTGGAAAAACTTGCCGCCGCCACGACGGCCAACGCCGAACGGGTGTTTTCGAACGGGTGACGCCTTTGGTGGTGCGGCTCGGGGTTGCCCGTACCCTCTCGCCGGACGTTCGCTGCGGGCATCCCTGCCCTCCGCTCACTCGGAGGTGGCT
>JAQBZA010000088.1 GCA_027622795.1 Planctomycetota bacterium
CAGCGGCATCGTCTTGGTGGCTTTGTCCGCAACGGGCCGGCCGGCGTCGTGATCGAGGTGCAGGGGCCTGCTTCGGGGGTCGAGGCATTTGCAGCGGCCCTTCGCGACGAACTGCCGCCGCTGGCTGAGGTGACGCAGATCGATATCGAGGAATGGCCCCTCGATCCCGCACAGCCCGCTGCGTTTACCATCCTCGAATCCGAGGCCGACGCGTCGCCAGCCGGGGCCGCCGCCAGCGTGCCGCCCGACGTCGCCACCTGCGCGGCCTGCCTCACGGAGCTTCGCGATCCTGCGAGCCGCCGGTTTCGCTATCCCTTCACCAACTGCACCGACTGTGGCCCACGGTTTACGATCATCCAGAGCCTGCCCTACGATCGCCCGCGAACAACGATGGTGGCGTTTCCGCTGTGCCAGGCCTGCGCCGCGGAATACGCCGACCCCGCCGACCGTCGTTTCCATGCCCAGCCGAATGCCTGCCCCGCCTGCGGGCCGAGCGTGTGGTTTACGACAGGGCACGATCCCGGCGGTATCGCGATCGCACGGGCCGACGGCGGCTGCAGTGGCGATGCCGCGATCGAAGCGGCCCGCGAGCGGCTCCGCGCGGGCGACGTGCTTGCCGTGAAAAGCCTCGGTGGATTTCACTTGGTGTGTGATGCGACCAGCGACGCCGCCGTGGGCCGGCTGCGGGCGCGGAAGCAGCGGGTCGCCAAGCCACTGGCGGTGATGGTGGCCGACATGGATGTGGCCCGGCGCTGCACCGACGTAAGCGAGCAGGAACGTCTCCTGCTCGAAAGCCCCGCGCGGCCCATCGTGCTGGTGGCCAAGCGGGCAGACGGCGGCGGTCTGGCGGAAGGCGTGGCACCGGGCAACGACTTTATCGGCCTCATGCTCCCCGCGCTGCCGCTGCAGCATCTTCTCTGTGAGCAGATGCCACCGCTCGTGATGACGTCGGGCAATCTCGCCGAAGAGCCGATCGCTTGTGAGAACGCCGAGGCCGCCGCCCGCCTTGCCGGGCTCGTCGATGGCTTCCTCATGCATGATCGTGGGATCGAAACCGCCTGCGATGATTCGGTGATCCGCTGCGTGGCCGGAGCCCCGCTGCCGATCCGTCGCAGCCGCGGCTATGCGCCGTTGCCGATTCGTCTTGGCCGGCCGGGGCCGGTCGTGCTTGCGGTCGGCGGGGAGCTCAAGGCGACGCTCTGCATCACGCGCGATGATCAGGCGATCATGAGCCAGCACATCGGCGACATGGGCAACCTCGAAACCCTCGACGCGCTTGGGCGGGCTGCCGACCACTTGCTGCGACTCTACGAAATCACTCCCGCGGCAGTCGCCTGCGATATGCATCCCGGCTATCTCTCGGCCGACTGGGCGCGGCGATTTGCCGCGGACCGTGGCATCCCGCTTGTGCCTGTGCAACACCACGAGGCGCACGTGTCGTCGTTGCTGGCCGACCATGCGGCCTTGGAGATGCCTCTGATCGGTGTCTGCTTCGACGGCACCGGCTACGGACGCGATGGCACGATCTGGGGTGGCGAGGTGTTTCTTGCCTCGCAGGGGGTGGCGGCTCCGATGATGCGGGCGGCATACCTTGAGCCGTTTGCCCTGCCGGGTGGCGATGCGGCGATCCGCCATCCCTGGCGGGTGGCGTTGGCGTTGCTGCATGGTGCCCGCCTCGAGTGGGATCCGCGGCTGCCGTCGGTTGGTGCGGCGTCGGACGAGGCTGCGCGAGTGCTTCGGCAGCAGTTGGAAAGCGGCCTTAACTGCACGGCCTCCACGAGCATGGGCCGGCTCTTCGATGCCGTGGCGTCGCTGGCCGGCGTGAAGCAGTCGATTGGCTACGAGGCCGAGGCGGCGATGAACCTCGAGGCGCTAGCGGCGGTGAGCCACGAGAACGGGTCATACCCGCTGTGGGTGCTCGATGGCGACCCATTACGGATCGACTGGCGGCCGGCGGTCGCGGGGATTGTCGGCGATGTGCTCGGCGGCGTCGCTACCGCAACGATTGCAGCCAGGTTTCATGCGGGCGTTGCCGCGGCGATCACGGACGTGTGCATGCACCTGCGGAGCACCGCGGGCATCGACACAGTCGGCCTCACCGGCGGCGTCTTTCAAAACGCAACGCTCGTGCAGCTCACGGTCAAAGCCCTTCAGTCAGCTCGCTTCGATGTGCTCCTGCACGAGCGGGTGCCCCCCAATGACGGCGGCCTTGCCCTTGGCCAGGCGACGATTGTGGCGAGAGCCGGGTCGGGCGATCAGCCATGCAGGCTCCAGCCCGCTCGTGGTTCCCGAGACAGATAACGATCGGCCGCCCGGGTGTTCGTCACCCGCATGGCGTTCGCGTCCCACAACAGTTTTTCTCCGGCACGGAAGGCGACATTGCCCAGGTGATTCGCCTCCGTCAGCAGGCCCGCGTAGGGCGTAAACGGACTGCTCGTCGGGGTCCCATCGCGTAAGGCCAGCAGCCACTCCTGATGGTGGCCCGGCGAACGCGGCAGCCACGGCTCCGGTGGCGTGAAACCGGTGAATTGATTTTCTGGCAGAAGCTGATGCCGGCCGTAGTCACTCACCAGCATCCGGCCATCGCTGCCCACGAAGAGCACGCCGCTCCCGAATCCGGTGATGCCACGCTGCTCGAGCAATGGTGGGCGGTGCTTGCCCTGGTACCACGTGAGCCGCACGGCTGGGCGATTCTGTCGTGCCGGGTACTCGTAGACTGCCGTCATTGATGCGGGGGCGATTTCCGGGTGGGGATCCGGTCCGAACGACTCGATCGAAGTCGGTGCATCGAGTTCGAGCGCCCAAAACGGCAGATCGACCCAATGGCTTCCCAAATCCGACATTGTTCCGTTGCCAAAGTCCCACCACCGGTACCAGCGCGGGCCGGGGACATAAACTTCGTGAAATGGCCGCTCTGGCGCCGGGCCGAGCCAAAGGTCCCAATCGAGATGGCTGGGTGGAATCTGTGACTCGGATGGGCGATCCGTGACAAAGACGCGGTGCCCTTTGGAATCGTTGTACCAACCGTAGGGGTCGTTGTGTTTCTCGGCGTCCTCACGGGATTGGAGCCCCCAGGCCCGTCCGACCCACACATGTACCTCCGACACCGGCCCGATCGCCCCTGATCGGATCAGTTCCACCACCCGGCGGTAATTCTCACCGGCATGAATCTGAGTCCCCATCTGCGTTGGTACCCGCGCCGCCGCGGCAGCCTCCCGCACGAGCCGTGCCTCTGCAACGTTGAGCGTGAGAGGCTTTTCGCAGTAGACCGCCTTGCCCATCCGAAGGGCCGGGAGCGTGGCGTAGGCGTGGGTATGTTCACACGTACTCACCACGACGCCGTCGATGTCGTTGGCCTGCTCATAGAGTTTGCGAAAGTCGCGATAGGTGCGGGCGTCGGGGCAGGCTTCCTTGCTTCTGTCGAGGCTCCGCGCGTCGACATCGCACAACGCGACCACGTCGACCGCAACGGCATTTCCCGGCTTGATCATTTCGCGAAGATTTCCATACCCCCGGCCGCCGGTACCAAGGCAGGCCAACTGCAGCCGACTGTTGAGATTCTCCGCCCTCAGGAGTCGCGGGGCCCGGAGACCAAGCCCACCGGCGGTCGCCAGGGCGAGGCTTTCGGTGAGAAACATCCGCCGATTCCGGCCGGTGGTGCCAGGATGGCGACGAGATGGGTGATTCATGGGGATGTTCTCGCAGTGGACTCCGTGGGGGGCAAACCGTTCTCGCCATACCGCCATCCCTTGATGAACGCGATCAAGTCGGCCATGTCCGGCACACTGATGGATCGTTCCAGCCCGACCGGCATGAGTGATGTGCCGGCACTCGTGATCGTCTCGATCTCGTCCCGCGCAAGCGTCATTTCCTTGCCGTCCTGAAGTCGAAGCGTGATTGAACTCCCCGCTTCGGCCGTGATCAGGCCAGTGAGCACGCGGCCATCGGTGAGCACAACCGTGTAGGCGAAGAACGCCGAGTCGATGACTCGGTTGGGATCGAGGATGTGCACGAGATACTGCTCGGGCTTCTGGGTACGCGAATCGGAGATGTCAGGGCCGACGTTGACCCCGACATTGCCAATGCGGTGGCAGCTGGCGCAGTGCTTGGCAAACACGTCACGGCCACGACCGACATCTCCCGGCAGGGCCAGTGCAGCCCGATAGCCGGCGATCGTTGCCTCACGATCTGCCGGTTGATGAGCGGCCCTGATGGTGGCGACCCGCTCACGGAATCGGTCATCGCCACAACCCGCCAGTTGCTTCCAGTGATCAGGGGTCAGCAGAGCCGCCGAGCAGTCACCTCGGTCGATCGCATCGATCAGCCTGAGGGCTCGCGCCGGCTGGCTACATGATGCGTCGAGCACCGCCCGTCGCACACGCGGTGTTTGCGCCGCGATATCGTCGAGCAGCGCTGCGTCGATCGCGGGGTCGGCCCAGGGGGCAAGGGTGGTGATGGCGGCAATCCGGATATCCTGGTCAGTGGACGATGCGGCGAGTGGGATCAGCGTCGGGCTGGCCACGGCTAGTTCGGAATAACGCAGGGTTTTGATTGCCTGAACCCGTTCCGGAGTGCTGCGCGATGATTCTCCGGCGATCGTTACCCCGTGGGCGAAAATCGCGGCCAGACCCCGGCCGACATCGGGAGGGAGGGCCTTAGCGAGGGACGCAAGCGACGTGCGTTGGCGGCCGAGCCCGCGACCGATACCGTTGATGATCGCGAGGGCCACATCATCCGACAGGTTTCCGGCCTCCACGGCTGAGGCCACCGTGTGGAGTGGTTCCGCCAAGGATTCATCTCCGGCCGCGGCGATTTCTCCCAATTCCGCCAGAATGTCGGCCATGTCGGGAACCAGGCGGCCGCTGAGCAATGTGATCAGCAAGGCTGCCGCTCTGCCTCGCACAGCGGTGCCGATGGCTGCCCGAGTCCAACGATCGGCAGGATCCCGCGAGGCAACCGCTGCCAACGCGCGAATCACGTCGCGCTCCATGTCGTCGTCGGCGTTTCCCGCGATGTCTCCCAACCGAAGTGCCGCCTCGAACCGGACCAACGGTGACTGATCCTCCGCTGCGGTCATCACGAGGCGGCGAAGATCTGGGATCACGGAAAGCTGTGGGCCGGCAAGACGAATCGCTGTCGCTCGCACTGTTGGGTGGGCCTCACTCGCGGGATCGGCTGCGGAGAGAAGTGTGGAGGAGTCCAATCCCCCAAGACGAGCCAGCAGGTGCAATGCTTGGGCGCGGCCGGCGGGGTGCCTGCCGTTTCGTGCCTGGCGCCGAAGCGGAGCGTGTGTCGCCGGATCGCTCTGTTCCAGAAGGAGTCGGGCGGCGGTATCACGATGCCAGCCGTTGGCGTGATCGAGTTGGTCAACAAGATCGACTGGAGAGAGGTCGGCCAGATGCACGGCTGCGGTCCGCCGCGTGCCGGCCTTCGGCACGATCCTCCAGATACGCCCCTGCGCATCTCCCCAGCGGAGATCAGGGCGTTGCTTGAGTTCGTCTGGCATGAAGTCTGGATGCTCGATGACGGCTCGGCACATGTCCGCGACGTAGAGGCAGCCATCGGGGCCATCTGCCAGAGCGACCGGCCTAAACCAGTCGTTGGGTGATGCAAGAAACTCCAGGCCACCTTCATCCTGACTGTCAGCCGTCGCTGCATAGACAGCCCCGGCGCGGCGGAGTCGCGACCGATGGACAAGATTGCCGGTCGGATCACAGGTGAAGGCATCGCCGCGCATGTCTTCTGAGAGGCCGTCACCACGATGGATGGTTACACCGCAGGCCGCCGTAAACTGCCCGGCGTGCAGGTTGGACGTGGTCCATGCCGCAGACAATGGATGGAGCCTTGATTCCGCACCGGCGGGGGCGACGTCATGCACGCTCGCCGAGAGTCCAAAGCCCGGGTTGCGGGCCAGATCCTCTTCCTCGAGGACGATCTGCATGCACGGGTTGCGGTTGCTGCAGACAAACCGGGTGCCGAAGTCGTCGAAGGTGAGGCCAAACTGGCCGTGACCGGTGACAGTCGTGTATGTGCCGAAGACACCGTCAGGAAACTGACCGTGAACCCCACGGGGATCGAAGCGAAAATCGCGGCCACGAATGTCGAGCGGTTGTGCGGCGTCTGTCCCGGGGTGCCGCCAGCGGCTGTCGGCCGCGCTGACCTGACCACCACGCAGGCCGTTGGCCACGTAGACCAGGCCATCGATGCCGAGCGTGGGGTGGTTGGCACGCAGTTGTGAATTCTGCTCCGTGAAGCCTGTGAAGAGCGTCTCATCGTGGTCGGCCCGCCCGTCGCCATCTGTATCGGCGAGCCAGGCTACACGCCCGCCACAGGTGGCGATCACGCCTCCTCGCCACGGCTGGAGGCCATTGCAAAACGTCAGTTTGTCGGCGAAGAGCGTTGCCCGCTCGTAACCGCCATCAGCGTCACGATCTTCAAGGATCTTGATTCGTGAGAGTGGTGGCTCACCATGCATGGGCCCTGTTGGGTAATCACGCATCTCGGCAACCCACAAACGCCCGCGTTCATCGAACGCGAGCGCCACGGGATCGATGACCTCGGGCTCTACGGCGACGAGTTCGACCCGGAGCCCTGGCGCTACCTGGAGACGGGCGAGTGATTCGGCCGGCGTCGGGGCAGCGGCAGTTTTGGAAACGTTGCGGCCCATCTCCAGGAGTGCTGCCAGCATGTTCTCCGACGCCTCTTTCTCCAGTCTGTTGGTGCCGGGCCATGTTTCGTAGCCACCCAGATCATGCTGTCGTGGGGTGGGGAGATAGCCCAGATAGCCGTGGGCGATGGAGACGAGGAAGCCGGGGCTCCCGCCGCTCCGCCGGCGAAACTCCAGACCGATCTCGCAGAAAACCTCGCAGGGCATGGTGCCAATCAGGGCCGGCCCGATCGCCAGCACCTGCAGGGGGACGGCCAGCGTCTCGGGCTGCGTGGCCAAAGCCTTCACGCGGCCAGCATAAATTTCCGAGAGGGTTTTTTTGGCATCTGGCGTTGCCGGCTTCTCGAGTGTCGCGTCGGCCCACGCACGTTCTTTCTCCGTAGGCTGACGGGACCGGACAGGCAACTCGCGGTATCGCGCCGCCAGAGGCACCTGCCGGGAAAAGGTGAGGCCGGCAACCGCGGCGTGAATCTTTGCTGCGACGTCGACAGCCACCGCCCGCATCTGCTCGTAGGGCTTCCGAGCGGGTCGGGGTGTGCGAAAGTTGATGTTGTTGATGTCGCCACTGGTGCCATTGGCCAGCAACGCTACGAACGGCGGGTCGGTGCGCTCTCCATCCGCAAGCCGCGCGAGTTCGTCACAGACGATCCCGAAGTAGTCGGCCGACACATGACCGGAACTGACGCCACCGACGTAGTGGAGGGAGTAGGCCGCGAAGATCGAAATTGGGCGGCCATCTGGCTCACGGATGGCGAGAAAAGAGACGGTCGGGTCGGTAGGGCCAGCTGGGCGATCGAGATTGGGACTTCCGGCCGGGGGATTCATTTTGACGAGATCGTCATTCGATCCGAATGGGTTTTCCGGCATCGAACCCGGCCGCATGAACCAGCGACGGTTGAACACATGTTCGGGAATGTCGATGGTCCCCGCCGCGAGCTCCGCCGGCCGCAGGAGGTTGGTGGCCCGCCGCACGCCATCCGCGATCCTCCGTACCACGAATGCTTGGTAGGGCGAGAGCTGATCAAGCTCGGGATTGAACCGTTCGTTTCCCGCTCCTCCCAGTGCCGTCGTGGCAGAGTGGGTATGGGTGGCGGAGATCAGGACATTCTCCACAGGAATGCCGATCTCTGCCATGATCAGCCGACGGGCTTCATCGCTGACGGAACGATGAATCCCGAGCAGGTCGCAGACGACCAGCGCCAGCTTCGTCGAACCATCATCGAGCACGAGACAGCGGGCGTGCAGTTCGTCATGGACATGAGTCGCCGGATACGGATGGAATCCACCGACGATCGGCTCGCCGAGCGGCGGCGTGATGTTGACCGCGGCAGCACCGGCGCGTAGCCCGGCATCCTCCAGGGAGGCCGCCATCGTCACCGGCGCTATGACTGCAATGAGGAGCGTGGCGAGGCTGTGGATAAACGTCGCCATGAGAGACAATGGTGACCGACGACGAGCCATGGTACACCTCCATCGTGCTCCGGATCGAATCATCATCGTACCTGCCTGCCACGCCTGCTGAATAGATGTGTCATCCACTGGTCGATACCCGTGCCCGTCTTCACGCTCGTTTCAAACACCGGTATCCCCGGCCGCACCGCCTCGATGTTGGCCCGCAGGAGATCCCGGTCGAAGTCACACGCCTCCGCCAGATCGATCTTCGTGATCACCGCCACATCGGCCGTGTTGAAGAGCCCGGGATACTTGAGCGGCTTGTCTTCGCCTTCGGTGACCGAGAGCAACGCCACCCGCAGCGACTCGCCCAAATCCCAGCTCGTCGGGCAGACGAGATTGCCGACGTTTTCAATGAAGAGGTAGCGCAGCGCGGCGAGATCCCAGCCCTCCAGGTGAGCCTGCACCATGTCAGCCTCGAGATGGCAGAGGCCGTGGGTCATGATCTGCCGCACCGGCGCACCGCTGGCTGCCAGCCGTTGGGCATCGTAATCGGTCTCGAGATCGCCGACGACAGCTGCTACCTGTATCCTCCGCTCGACCAGCCGCGTGAGCGTCTCCTTGAGAAACGCCGTCTTGCCGGTGCCGGGGCTCGACACGAGGTTCACCACCACCACGCCTGCCGCCGCAAACTCCGCCCGCATCGCTCGGGCGATCTCGTCATTCTTCTTCAGAATCTTCGTGCGAACTTCCAGAATACGGGGCGTTTGGTTGCCTCCCGGCTGAGTGCTTCGTGTCTCGATCGGCTGGGCGTCGCTCATGGCAGGGCGGCCTCTGCGAGTTCGATCGATTCAAGGTCGAGCTCTCGCCCGGCCCGAATGTCGGCCGTCGGGGCGTCGCACACCGGGCAGGCAAACCGCTGGATTCCGGGCAACTCCCGCTCGGTCTGGCACGCATCACACCAGACCGTCACCGGCACGGCCACGATCCGCAACTCGGCCTCTTCCAGGGGCGTGCCCTCACGGACGAGGTCAAAACTAAAGCGGAGGGCATCTGCGTGCACACTCGACAGGCTGCCGATTCGCAGCGTGATCGCCGCCACGCGGGCCCCGCCATGCTCCGCGGCATGCTGGCTCGCCAGTTCCACAAGGTTTGCGGCGATTGACAATTCGTGCATACGACAAGCGTACCGTTCGCACCCGGTCGGTTTCTACGAAGCGTGTTTTGCGAAGAAATCACGCATACACTTGAGGCACTGAGGAAGTCCCATGAACGCCACGGCGCCGCGACCAGGAGACACGCTCGTGATCGGCTGTGGAAACCTACTCTGTGGTGATGATGCTGTGGGGCCGACGCTCGTTGAGCGATTTCGTGACCGTGGCATCCCTTCCGGTGTCCGCTGCCTTGATGCAGCAACCGATGCCATCTCAGTCATCGATGCGATGCGGGCCATGGAGCGCGTTGTGCTCGTCGATGCCTGCCTCTCCGGTGCTCCTCCGGGCACGATCATCGAACTGTCGGGACTCGAAGCAGACGATGTTCCCCCGGCCCGCATTCCTCTCCACTCGCTGCGCTGGAGCCATGCCATCGCCGCGGCCCGGCGGATGCTCGGGCCCGACTATCCGCGGTCCGTGACGGCGTGGCTTATTGAGGGACTGGATTTCGAACCGGGGGCTCCCTTGACGCCTGCGGTGGACAAAGCCATTGATCAACTCGTCAATCGTCTTGTGGAGTAAATACCATGTGCCTCGCCGTCCCCGGGCAAGTTGAATCGATTCGCGATGACAACGGCACCCGCATGGGGCGGGTGAATTTTGGTGGCGTCATCAAAGACATCTGCCTCGCCTACCTTCCCGACAT
>JAQBZA010000089.1 GCA_027622795.1 Planctomycetota bacterium
CCGCGGAAGATTTTCGAGTTCTTTATTCACGACGACCTCGATCCGCCAGCCGGCGGGGTCGGGAATCAGCCGCATCGTGGCCGTGCGGCGGATTGATTGCAGCGTGCTTTCCAGCCGCTCGCGAAACCCGACGGAGTCGCGCCGCCAGGGTTCCAGGAGCGTGGCCCCGGTCTGCGGGTAGGTGTCGATCCGGCCCTCGGTCGGCACGCCGTTGGCGAAGACCACCCGCTGTTCCGACTGCACCTTGAAGTAGTCGTCGGTGACATCGACCATCTTCATCCAGATCGCTTCGGCATCGAGTGGCGGGATGACGACCGAATGACTCGGCGACGGGGGTAGTCCGGGAAGCGTCGGTCCACCGGGGCCGATGATCGTGCCGGGCGGCAGCGGCGCAAAGGGATCTGGCTGCACGGGAGCGGGCAGAATGTTTTGCGCGGGGCCAGACACTGCCGCGCCGCCGACGAGGGCGGTGGCGACGAGCGCACGAAGAAGCGGGGGGCAGAAGCGGATCATGCGGCGGGATGGTCGACGATCCCGTCCGGCCACTCAAGGCCAAATCCCAGTGGAAAACCTGGGCTTCGCCGCCGCTCCGTCCTCCGGGCGGCCCGCCTGCCTGCCCTACCTCGCCCCGAGGGTGTTGAGGAGTTGCGTAAAGCGGCGGGCGTAGCGGGTGTGCGAGGTGTGGAGGTGCTCGCCCTGCGAGATGAACCGCATCCGGTCGTTGCAGCTGAGCCCCTGACCCTCGAGAATCCGTGCAAACGGCTTCCGATCATTGGCGTAGATAACCAGCAACTTGTGCTCGTCGAGCTGCACCTCGATCGGCAGATCCGGGTGCATGATCGCGATCCCGGAGCAGCCGTCGTGCAGGATTAGGTCTTCAAAGTCCCAGAGCATGCTTTCGAGGACGAGCCGCTCCATGCCTTCACGAGTAAATTCGCTGCGGTCTGGCCGCTGCTCGTTGGTGTCGCCGGCGTGGGAGGTTTCGAGCACCACGTCGACAACCTCACCGAGCGGTTCGATGAGCTGAAGAAACGTTTCGAAGAGCTGTTCGCTGGAGACGGCAGCGATGATCGCCGGTAGCTTGGTGCCGGTGTGCGGGTCGGTGTAGGCATCAAACCGGTAGCCAGCCTGCGGCACCACGTCGAGGTGCCAGCCGGGGCGGACGGCGTCGGTCAGCGTGAAGCCGCCATAGCGCCGGCGGGCGAGGTGGGTCTCGAGGGTCGCCTTGTCGGGGCGGGCCACGGCCGCGGCATGGTCGGTTGCGTTGAGCGGGCGGTTCTGGTCATCGCTGAAGTCACGGTCGTTGCCAGGAAAGATCTGCGGGTATGGCATGGTGCGGATGAAGTGATGAGGGTGTGGGAGGAGAGCCTCGCTTGGCCACGTGACCGTGAGGCTCTCAACCTTAGGACACGGTTTTGCCGCGTGCGGGCTTCCGACCGCTCCGTTTCCGCAAAACGGCCTCAAGCGTTGCTCTCACGCGGTCCGATGCCGCATAATCCGCGGTTTTCCTCGGAGAACGCCGCGTCATGGACGGAAAAATCGTTGCCACCGGGATCACCTTCGACGACGTTCTTCTCGTCCCTCGGTATTCGGAGGTAGTGCCGTCGGAGGTCGATGTGTCGACCCGGCTCACTCGTGGCATCCGGCTCAACATCCCGATTGTCAGTTCCCCGATGGACACGGTCACCGAGAGCGAGATGGCGATCGCCCTCGCCCAGGAGGGCGGCCTCGGTGTGATCCATAAAAATCTCTCGATCGAGCGGCAGGCCGAGGAGGTCGACAAGGTCAAGCGGAGTGCCAACGGGATCATCATCGATCCCGTCACGCTCCCGCCGGAGGCCACGGTCGCCCGGGCCCGGGACGTGATGGATCAGTTCAATATCTCGGGCGTACCGATCACGGCCGGCGGCAAGAAGCTCGTCGGCATCATCACCCGCCGTGACCTGCGGTTTCTGGAGACTGGCGAGACGCCCGTCGCCGAGATCATGACCCGCGAGGGGCTCGTGACGGCAACGGGCAACGTGTCGCTGGACGAGGCTGAAAAGATCCTGATGGCCAACAAGGTTGAGAAGCTGTTGCTCGTCGATGGCAGCGGGCTGCTAACCGGGCTGATCACGATCAAAGACATCGATATGATGAAGCGGTTTCCCAATGCCTGCAAGGATCGCCAGGGCCGGCTGCGGGTCGGGGCGGCGGTGGGCGTGTTCGACTACGAGCGGGCAGAGAGCCTGATTGCCAAGGGGGTCGACATGCTGGTGGTCGACTCGGCGCACGGCCATTCGTCAAACGTGATGGACACGGTAGCCGCGATCAAGAAACGCTGGGAGATCGAGGTGGTGGCCGGCAACGTGGCCACCCGTGAGGGCTGTCGCGATCTGATCAAGGCCGGGGCTGATGGCGTGAAGGTGGGGATCGGGCCGGGCTCGATCTGCACCACGCGGATCATCTCTGGCGTGGGCGTGCCGCAGATCTCGGCGGTGTGGGATGCCGCCCAGGAAGCGGCCGCTGCCGATGTCCCGGTGATTGCCGATGGCGGCATCCGCTATTCGGGCGACATGACCAAGGCGCTTGCCGCCGGGGCCCACTGCTGCATGATTGGAGGCTTGCTCGCCGGCGTGGCGGAGAGCCCCGGGCAAACGGTGTTGTATCAGGGGCGCACGTTCAAGTCATACCGCGGGATGGGGTCGCTCGGCGCGATGGTGAAGGGATCGAGCGAGCGGTATCGGCAGAAGGTGACCGGCCGGGGCAGCGACAAGCTCGTGCCGGAGGGAGTCGAGGGCCGCGTGCCCTTCAAGGGGCCGTTGAGCACGTTTGTCTATCAGCTCGTGGGCGGCCTGCGGGCCGGTATGGGCTACTGCGGCACGCCCACGATCGATGCCCTGCGGCAGGATGCCCGGTTCATCCAGGTGTCGGCGGCATCGGTGCGGGAGGGGCATCCGCATGACATCGTGATCACGCAGGAATCCCCCAACTACAGCACCGAACACTCACAGGGCGAGTGAGGATTGGGCTCCTACTTGGTAAGCAGTATTGATCATCCGGGGTAGGCAATCTGCCCAAGATGGCGCGGTTGATCCGGATGTTCTGCACGGCGGAGCGTCCTGTGGCCGATAAAGGTGCTCAAGGGGGATGATCCATGCACCGTTCGCCGTATCTCGGTACTCAGATCAGGTCGCCGCAGCTGACGGGTTCGTCTGATTTGGCCGTGGCCCGCGTCGTGGCCGTCGCATGGTGCCTGGCCTGCAGCATGATCTGCGGGACAGCTTTGGCGACGGCTCAGGACCCACCGGTTGGTGAGGTGACCGCCTGCTACGACGACGGAACCTTTGATTTCTCAGCGGATACCGCTGCCCTTCGTATCGCCTCAGCTGAGAAGCTGGCCACGGGCCCGTGTGCGGATGAGGCTGATGACTGCCGGGATCAGTTGCAAAAACTCCGCGACGATACGATCAGCAGCATCGACCTCGACATCCGTGTGAGTGGCCGCCCCGGCAACGACTACCCCTGCGAATGCCGGCTCGAGGGAGAGACCTTCAAGCCCCGTCAATTTGCCAGCACCACGTTTACCTGGAAGGCAGCGGGCTACTGTCACAAGCCCCTCTACTTTGAGCATTGGAATCTCGAGCGCTACGGCCACTCGCATGGCCGGCTCCTTGATCCCTTCGTGTCGGCTGCTCACTTCTTCGTCACGCTGCCGGTGCTTCCCTACAAGATGGGTGTCGAACTGCCCTGGGAGTGCGTCTACCCGCTCGGCTACTACCGCCCGGGCAGTTGTGCGCCTTGGACATGCCCGGCGGTGCCGATCAGCGCCCGTGGCTTTGCCGTTGAGGCAGCCACCGTTACAGGACTCGTCTTTCTGCTGCCGTAAGACGTGGCTGAAGGACCGGCAGGGACATGCGGGCCGCCCGCCCTATTTCTTGGTGAGGGTGGCGATATAGGCATAGCGGCGGGCAACCGGCTCAAACACCACGTCGGCCCGTCCGCTACGGCCCAACTCCACGAGGGCTTCGTGCACCTCTGGCCGATAGTGCACATGAAAGAGGGAGAGCCACTTCTTCAAACCCGCGGCAAACCACCGTGGTAGATCCTTTTGATCCCAGAAATCGACGATCAGGAGTGTGCCCCCCGGTCGCAGATTGGCCAGCGCCGCCTCGATCGCTCCGGGCCAGGTTGGCACCATCGAAAGGCAATAGGAGAAGAAGACGGTGTCGAAGGGCTCCTCCCGGCCAAACATCTTGCGGGCGTCAAGTTCCTCGGCCAGCCCTTGCCGCAGAATGATCGGTGCCCGGCCCCCCGCCTCGACGCCCGCCCGCGTGATGCTCGCCGCGGCTGTCTCCAGCATCTCGTGTGAGGCGTCGAGACCGTAGAGCAGACCCGGCGCCGGCCGACGGGCGAGCTTGATCAGGTTGCGTGCCGTTCCGCAGCCGACTTCGACAGTGGCCGTGTTGGGGCCCGTTGCCACCCTGGCCAACATCCGATCACGGCCGAGCAGATAGTAGGCCCGCGTGAGGTCGTAGATGTGCCGAGTGAGACGGTACATCCGGTCCATCGCGGCAGCCTGTTCCGATGGGCCCGTGCGAACAGGATTTGATGAAATCGGCTGGCTGGGAGCGGGCGAACTGCTCATGACGCCGCCGGCTGGGCCGCCAGTGCCGGCTCCTCCGAGCCTGTTGTGGCTTCAAGCATCTCGTAGAGATGAAACATCCCGTAGATCGACGAGCGATCCTGCTTGTGCAGTTCGGCAGACCGTTGCGTGTTGTAGAAAAAACGGCTCCTAGTGGCCGGCGACAGGGCCGCTTCGACCGGCGACTTCTCGCCAGCCGTGCGGAAGATCACGCGTGTTCCCGGCGCCCCGACTCGCCCGACATGCTGCCACAGATCCTCGATCACTTGGGGCGGCATCCAGTCTTGGCTGTCGAGGAAGATGAAGCCGTTGAGGCTTCCCGGCTCAGCGGTCTGCAGGTAGTCCCCAAGAGACGAAACGTGTGTTTCGACGCGGCCGACCATCGACTTGATCGTGTCGTAGTTCTCCCGCTTGAGGTAATCAGGCAGGCCACGACGTCCCTCGTGGTCATACCGCCGGCTGAAGGCCTGCCAGGTGAAGTAGTTGTCTTCTAAGGGAAAACCACAGGCCAGCCGCTTCACCCGCTGCTTGTACATATCAAAGAGTTTGTGGCCGTCATTGTCGTGCTCCTCGAGCATTGCCTGATGTTGGCTTGGTGGGATACCCAGGCTGTAGACCGCGACCGGCTGGCGCCCCAACCAGCGAACGAGCCAGTTGTCGAACAAAGGCCCAAACGTATCCTCGAAGATGGCTTCCTGCTCAGCCAGCGTCTTCGCCGCAACCAACCGCGCTGGGTCGCGGCCGATGGTCTTGGCGATGCCATGAACAATGCGGAAGAACTGGCCCAACTTGGCCCGTTCGTACAGACCGTTTTTGAAGTAGTTGATTCGCTTGGGGCCGATGGTATTCCCCAGCCAGTCCGTGGTCTCCCAGAATCGTCTGGTCTCAGGATCGAGGTGGTCGCGGATGTAACGGTGATAGTTGGGAAGATTGTCGACGTGCCGACCATATCCGAAGAAGTTGTAAAACGACTCATAGTCGGGCAGGTGCTCGAGTGCGGCGAGCTTCAGTCGCGTGAGCGCCATGTGGTTGGCATTGAGATCGACCGCGACAATTCGCCGGGGACGATGCACCAGATAGTTGAAGACATTGCAGCCGCCACTGGAAATCGTCAGCAGACTCGACTCGGGGCCGAGCCCGAGGGCAGCGGCGTCAACGCGTGGATCCTCCCAGATCTGGTTGTAGACAAACCCCTGAAACCAGAGCGTGAACATCCGCTCAAGTAGGCCCCGCCGGCTGGCGAGTCGATGGTGATGAACGGCCTTCTTGAGGCGAACGGCGTTGCCCGAGCGGGCGGCGAGAGTCGACATCATATGAACCCGAGATCCATGAATGCGCCGAGCCGATACGCCAGGCACCACAAGTTCGAAGTGTACCCCGGCCGTAGGCAAGCGTCGATGGCCCGAGTTACTCGCGGCCGCCCGACCGCTTCTCCGCATCAGTTTGAAGAAGAGCCATTTCTCCGTCGTATTGCCGGCCGAGTTGAACCACCGCTTCCCAGGCCTCGTCCAGTCGCTCGGTGGCGTCAGCCAGCCGGGCTTCAAGCCCTTCGCATACCTCAGTGGCAACGGCAACCTCCTGCCCCCAGCGGGGCAGATCATCGTTGAGTTCACCCTCGGCCTTCCGCAAAACGTCCATCGTGGTTGTTGCGTTGTCTTTGGCTTTCACCAGATCGTCAATCGATCGAGTGAGTCGGCTGATGTGGCTGGTGAGTCTGGCATGAATGAAATAGACCCCGGGCACTTCGACATCGATCGGCTCATCGGCACCCTCAGATCTGGCAGGGAGCCTGGCCCCCTCCATCGCGATTCCCATGTCAACCAACTGGCGTCGGTAGAAGACGCTACGAATCTCGACAATCCCCTCGCTCTCCAATTCGATCGCAGTGTCAAGCGGGAGGTTTGCTACATCTCCCTTCTCAAACTGGATCACGCCGGGCTCTCGGTCGGCCGCCTTGGTGGACATGGCCTGAGCAAAGCGAAACCGAACAGCCGCCCAGTATTCTCCCATCGGGAGATTCTTGGCTTCCACCAAGGGTCGCCACTCATCCTCGGGCACGAGCATCTCATGCTTTTCAAAGCGGTCGAGTTGCTCTTCAAGGTCGACAAGCAGGTCTTCGGCGGTCGCCTCCTCGGCCCCCCCCGCTTTTCTCAAGCCGGGCAGGACCGGATAGAGGACAGCTTCGGGAACCTCCTCCTCGCCATCCTGGGAAATGCTGTCCTCATCTTCTGCTTCATCGTCGGGGCGTCGCGTGCGGGTAAACGCAAACCACCGATCCACGGGAAGCCCCTCGAACCCCTGAACACTGTCATACTCTCGCCGCCAAAGTTTCCTGTCGACATCGGTGGGCGTGGCGGCCGGCGTGACCGAGAGGACAAGTTCTTGCTCCTGCACCGCTGCCTCTGCCACACGAAATACACCCAGGTAACGGCCCCCGATGTCGGCTGACTCACTGTCAAACAAGTAGATCTGGGCACCGACGTTGATGAACGGATTCGGCGCGGCGTTTTCTGGGATCTGGAAGATCACCTGACCAGGTTGATCGTCCTGCGGCGGACGAAACACGCCGTTGCTCCAGCTGCGATTTCGCCAGGTATTCACGCGCTCGAGGGCGCGGTACCAACGATCCTTCTGTTCATCGAGTTCATCGACTGAGAGTTCACCAGCGATCGTTTGCATTGCTCCGCTGTCATCGACTTGCGTGGCATCACGCTCCCGATGCACGTCAGCCTCGAGTTGTCGGACCTTCTCACGCCAGACTCGTTCTCGCTGTGCCACTCGAGATGCGAGATACACAAACCCCACCGCCGCGAAGACCGCCAGAAAACTGAAGGCGACAGTGCCCCAGCTCCAGCCCTTGTGACCGATGCCAAAGGCCACCAGCCCGATCAACAAGACGATCCCGAGGATGGCTAGCAGGGCGATGTTCATGGGGCGAACGGAATGCAGTCGGAGAGATGGTGAGCACGAAGATCGGACCCATTTCCCAAGGTCGCGACCAAAGCCCGAGTATAGACACCCCGCACCCCCTGCTGACGAGATCGATTTATCGGGTTATTCGGACTCTGCGGCTGGTGTTGACCGCTCACGCCGTCGTCCCCGGGCGACACGCTGCAGCCGCATGTCGCCCTTCGGCGACAGCTGTCGGCAACGCCACGCGACCAGTTTCCTGTCGGGGAGCCCATTTTTACGGCTCAAAGCCCTTTTTGGTCGTGTCGTCGGTCTGGCTGGCATCAGAAATGCGATGTCGATGGGCCCGTCTTGTCCCAGCCACGTGTCGACCGAATTTCGAACCGGAGGAGAACACTCGATGGTCACCGTCACCGCGCCCGCCCCCCGCCGTCGTTCAGCACCCCCCATTCATGGCGAATCCCCACGAGGAAAACATGTTCCTTCCAAAAGAGTCACTGGCGCGATCGACGACCCAGTGCGGCTCTACCTCCTGCAGATGGGCGGCATTCCTCTCCTGACACGGGAAACCGAGGTGAGCAGCGCTCGAAAGATCGAGCAGTGGCGCCGGAAATTTCGCCGCACCCTTCTCGGCAATGAATGTGTGCTTGCCGGAGCCGTGCGGCTTCTGGAGAAGATTCATGATGGTGGGCTTCGGCTTGATCGGACGATCGAGGTGTCGGTCACCAACACGGCCGAGAAGAAGCGGCTTCTCAAACGACTCGGCCCCAATCTTGAAACCCTCCGGCGGCTCGACGTTGAAAAGCGCAGACTCTTTCGCATCGCCATGTCTCGGAGCAATCCGATGGCTCGTCGCCGTGTGGCCTGGCGAGAACTGGTTCGCAAGCGAAACAAATCGGTGCGGCTGGTTGAGGAGATGAACCTGCGAATCCAGAAACTCTACCCACTGTTGCGGCAACTGCGTGAACTCGGGAGCCGTCACGATGCCCTGGTGGCAGCGCGCACCGATGCATCGGCAGCGGATCGTTCTACCGCTGTTCGTGAGGCCCGGCGAATTCTGCTGGTCACTCGTGAAAGTCGTCGAACGCTACGGCGGCGGCTCGCACGGCTCGAAGAGTTGCAGGTCCGGTATGACGCCGCCAAGCGGGAACTTGCCGCGGGCAATTTACGGCTGGTGGTCTCGATTGCCAAACGGTACCGAAACAGGGGCCTTTCATTTCTCGATCTTATCCAGGAGGGAAACTCGGGGCTGATGCGCGCCGTCGACAAGTTTGAACATGCCCGCGGCTTCAAGTTCTCCACATATGCGACGTGGTGGATTCGGCAGGCGATCACCCGTGCGATCGCCGATCAGAGCCGCACCATCCGTGTACCGGTCCACATGATCGACACTATGAACAAGGTGCGACATGTCGCGAAAATGTTTCTCCAGCAACACGGCCGGGAGGCCACGGTCGAGGAGTTGGCCGAATTGTCGGGGCTCACCCTTGAGGAAGCGGCGTGCATCGAGCGGATGTCACGGCGGCCGGTGTCCCTCAACCAACCGCTTGGCGATGCCGACGAGGCGGGCGTTGGCGCCTTTGTGAAAGATCATCGCGAGGATGACCCGCTGCGGAACATCCACGGTCAATCCCTACGGTCCTGCATCGCACGAGCACTGGAGGGGCTCAGTTTTCGGGAGCGGGAGATTCTCCGCCTCCGCTTCGGCCTCGCCGACGGCTACAGCTACACGCTCGAGGAGGTGGGCTCCATCTTCAGTGTGACCCGCGAGCGGGTTCGCCAGATCGAAGCCAAGGCCGTAGAAAAACTCCGGCAGCCGGAGTTTCAACTCGACGTGTCTGGCTTCGTCGACGACACGGCCCTTGATCGCCTCCGCGCAGAGCAAGTCGACCGCTCGTAGACTGACGGCAGCGCGAGCGTTGGCAGGACCTTGGCCATCCGCGTTTAGGCGGTTTTGGCCTCATCCAAGGCTTGCTGCAGCTTTGCCTTCGACTGCACGCCCATGAATTGATTCACGAGTTGGCCCCCCTTGAAGATCATGATCGTGGGGATGCTGGCAACGTTGTACGTCATGGCAAGACGGTTGATTTCGTCGACGTTGACCTTGCCAACTTTGAAGGTGCCAGCGTTCTCTGCCGAGAGTTCCTCGATCGTCGGGCCGATCATACGGCACGGACCACACCACGGCGCCCAGAAGTCGACCAGCACCGGCACCGGTGAATCAAGAACTTCTGACTGAAAATTGGCGTCGGTGAACTCAGCGGCATTTCCCATCGTCGTACGGCTCCTTGGTAACGGTCACGTGTGCAACGCCGACATTCGAAAAAGGCGGTGCCCTTTCCGGCGGCGGAGAAAGT
>JAQBZA010000090.1 GCA_027622795.1 Planctomycetota bacterium
CGGCGACCGCAGCGAGGCCGGCCTCGGCTAGACAGCGACCGACATCTTCGGCAGTCGCCTCGGCCGGAATGTTCGCCGACATGATCGCGTAGCCCAGCCGTTGCGCCTCTGTCGCGGCTGCGGCGACAGCCGTGGCATTGCTGCCCACGATCAGGTGCTCTACCCGGCAGCCGCGGGGCGTCGTCCAGTTCCCGTTGGTCGCTGTCTCCTCGAGCATGCACGGCCCTGAGGCGATGACATGAAGATCATCGCCGATCACGTCTGACAGCAGGAGCACGATCAGCCGCCCGGCGGCACAGGCTCGAGCAAGGCCGCCCCCTTTGACGAGGCTCATCTCGCGGCGGGCCGCGTTAAGTTCGGCGATCGTCGCACCCCCTTCAGAGAGCCGGCGGGTGGCGGCAATCTTTTCTTCGAGTGTTACGCCGGGCTGCGGGGCCGCCAGAAGCGCCGAGCCGCCGCCGGTGATCAGGGCGATCACCACGTCACGGGGCGTAAGCGACGCGATCCGTTCCACAATCTCTTCCGTGGTCTTCACGACCTCCGGCGTGGGGAGGTTGCTGCCCGCCGGTCGCGTTTCCCGCACCTCGATGTGGGGCAGCGGGCGGCCGCAGCCCTCGGGCACGCTTACCAGGCCACTCGCACGGTGCTGCGCGAGCCGTTCCGCGCCGAGTAACGCTTCGACGCCAGCCGCCATGCCGGCTGCCGCTTTGCCGGCCCCGACCACGACGACGCGATCGCAGTTGTCGATAACCTGCCTCAGCTTCTCACCACTGGAAGCATCAGCGAGCAGTCGCTCCGGCCGCACGGCATCGATTGCGGCCGTCCAGATCGTGCGGGCGTCGGCACTCACTCACTCGCCCCCGAATGGAAATTCTTGGGGTCAAACCGCGAGAGGTCGATGCCACCGCCCCCTTCCTCTTCGAGCAGCTTCACCCGCATCTCGAGCCGTTCGAGCCGGCGGGCCAAGAGCGCGGGTGAATCCTCGATCGGCTTGGGCCGCTCGGGCCGCGGTACCTGCGGATAGCCAAGCTGTCGCTGGAGCGCCGAAAAAAAGAAGAGCGGATCCTTGCCGCGGTTGGCCCGCGCGATCCGCCCCTCTTTCTCACCGAAGAGGATCGCGCGGTCGGGCTCGGGCCCCTCGCGGCCAGCCTGGGCGGCATCGCGTTTTTCAATCCGCCAATATTCCGGGCTGCGGATGTAGACGAGGTCGGCCAGATCGACAAACCCCATCTGCCGCGAGAGCATCGTGATCCAGCTCCGCCAGTCGGCGTCGAAGATCGCGTCATCGGCAAGGGCGACGAGGCCGAGGGCGTAGTCGAGGCGATTCCGCGACAGGCACTCGAAGCGGTAGAAGAAGAGCCCCTGCGGAGTTGCTCCCTCGCCGCGGTAGGTCGCCTCCCGTTCGAGGATCGCGAGGCCCGTCCGCATGTCGAACCGCCCTCCCTCCTCTTCGGCCTCCGACATCACGAAGGTCTGGAAGGCGGTGAAGTAGTGGGGGAGCCGAGACATCGCCGTGGAGAGCGTGCCGACCAGCTTCAACTCACTGGCCAGATAATCGAGGGCCATCGGGAGCTTCGAGGTGGCCAGCACCTCCTCACCGATCGCCCGCAGCGCCTCCTGGGCGGCGATCCCGGCCGAGATCCGCTCGGCTAGGTTACGAAACAGGTAGGCCTGTTCGACGTATTCCTCACGATCGAGCATCTCTGGCCCCATTTCCTTGGCACAATCGCCGCTCACGGCAGCCTGCCACGCAGACGACTGGTTCCCCCATCGTATAATCAAAGTTGAGCTGGCCGCAGCCGGCCAGCGAAAAAGCTAGGGAACACCAGGCAGGAGCCCAAGGCATGCCCGACCGATTCAGCAGTCTCGACGCGGCCGTGGAGGCCTTTCGCCGCGGCGCGGTCGTGATCGTCGTCGACGCCGAAGATCGGGAAAACGAGGGCGACTTCGTCTGCGCCGCCGAGAAGGTGTCGCCGGCGATCGTCAACTTCATGATCACGCATGGCCGGGGGCAGGTCTGCATGCCGATCCTGCCCGACATGGCCCGGCGGCTCGAACTGCCGATGATGGTGGAGGCCAACTCCACGCCGCTGGGTACTGCCTTCACCGTGCCGGTCGATCATCGCACGGCCCGCACCGGCATCACGGCCGTCGAGCGGGCCGACACGATCCGGGCCATCCTCGATCCCACGAGCACGCCGGCCGACTTCGTGCGGCCGGGGCATCTCTTTCCGCTGATCGCGAAGGAGGGGGGCGTGCTCCGGCGGGCCGGCCACACGGAGGCCGCGATCGATCTTTCGCGGCTGGCGGGAATGCAGCCAGCGGGTGTGCTCTGCGAGATCCTCGACGAGTCGGGCAACCGGGCCGACCGTGAGGCGCTCTTTCAGCTCGCCCGCGATCACAAACTCGAAATCATCTCAATCGAGGAGCTGATCCGGCAGCGGCGGCTCCGGGAAAAGCTCGTCGAGCGAATTGCCGAGGCCGACCTGCCGACGAAGTGGGGCCGGTTTCGCATCATCGCCTACGGTGTGAAGTATGAGCCCCAGCAGCCGCTCGTGCTCGTGATGGGTGATCCGACCAAGGCGGCCGCGCCGCTGGTGCGGCTCCATTCCTCCTGTTTTACGGGTGACCTGCTCGACAGTCTGCGGTGCGACTGCGGCGACCAGCTCCACATGGCCCTCGACATGATCGGCCGCGAGGGGGCCGGTGTGCTCGTCTATCTCCCGCAGGAGGGGCGGGGCATCGGCCTCGTCGAGAAGATTCGAGCCTACGAACTGCAAGACAAGGGGCTCGATACGGTGGAGGCCAACCTCGCCCTCGGCTACAAGGCCGATTCACGTGATTACGGCGTGGGCATCCAGCTGCTCAAGGACCTCGGCCTGCGAAAGGTGCGGCTGCTCACCAACAATCCGAAGAAGACCGATGCCTTCATCTATGGCGGCTTCGATCTGGAGGTGATCGATCAGGTGCCGATCCTGCCGCCGGTGAACGAGCATAACGAGCGGTATCTGGCGACGAAGCGGGAAAAGCTCGGCCACCGGTTTCCGGGCTGAGTGTTGGTCCGGCCAAGAATGCGTGCCACGTAAAATTAGGGGTCGCTACCTCCCACCCAGCGCAGGTTGCGAAACTGCCGATCCTGCGGCCAGAGGCCGCCGGCCCGGACCACCTCCTTACCGTCGTTGCGCTCCCGAATCGCCGCCACGATCCCCAGCTCGGTAAGGTACCGCCAGCTGGCCAGGCCCTTGCGAGTGCGGTCGTCTAGTGGCTCCAGGTCGGCCGGCTCGAACTCGACCGTCTGCCAGTCGGCCGACGCCTGAAGTGGCTTGGCAGCAAAGTAGTTGCCCTGAGGCACCCCTGCGTAACAACTCCAGGCAGCCATGCCGAAGGTGAGCACGAGCTCGCCTCCCTGCGGCGACAGCACATCGACCGCAAGGGTCGCGCCGTCGAGTCCGCGCCACTTGGGATCCTTGACCTTGCGGGTGACCGCCTCATGGTGATGCGGGTTCGAGGGGTTGAGTTGATACCAATCGTGCCAGCCAGTGAAATCCTCCACGATCATCCGCTGCGGTGGATCAGTTGCCTGTACGCCAGCAGCGACCAGGTCGACTGGATCAAAGTCGAGCTGCCAAGAACTGACCAGGTATGTGGCCGGCTGCTGCTGATTCCATGGTGGACCGACGATGTTTTGATCAAGTGGATAGTGGACATTCGCGATGATGAACAGCGGCAGCTTTCTACTGGTGATCGGGCAGTGGGCGACCCAGTTGGCTCCCGCGCGGGTCACCTCGGCTGATCGCCAAAAACGGGTGATGCCATGCGGATCAACGCTGTAGAAAATATCGACTTTTTGCACGTCTTCTGGCCGGCACGGCGTCACCGTTGCAACCGGGACCCCACCTGTCGTCTTGAGATCGACTTCCAGCTTCGGTGTGGTGGGAAAAGCCCCTGTTCCTTTCAGCGCACAGTCGAAGAAGTACGATCCGGCAAAGGCCGACTCACTGACATGACGATGGTTGAGGTGCGGTGAAATGCTGAAGTGAATCGAGTCGCTCGGCATCTCCTTCCAGTTCATGAACAGCTGATCGACCATTCCGTTGAAGTCGTTGTGGGGGCCGAGATAGAGAATCGGGCAGTGGATCTCACGAATGGCGTTGAGGTCGTCGATGGCGTTCATGTACAGCGGCGACTGATTCCGTGGCCGGCAGGCCGAACCAGGCCGCTCCCGCAGGGCATTCTGGGCGGCGGCCGAACCACCACAGGAGGGCACCGCCGCCTTTACCCGACGGTCGGCACCTGCCGTCATCACGGTGAGCTTGCCCCCCATCGAGTGGCCAGTCACGCCGAGCAGGTCAGCATCCACCTCAGGCCGTTGCTCCAGAAAAGTCAGCGCCCGACGGGCAGCGACGGTGATTAAAAACCAGTTGCTGTTCCGCGGGCTCGGCACAGCGTCGAGGGTTTTCTCATCTGGCTCAACCGAGCCGTAGTGGCTGTTGTGACCGGTCTGAGTGGCATCGACTGCACCCCAGTCGGTGCCGAGGTCGCCCGGCTGCTGGTCAACCATCGGCTTGGCTCCCCAGTTGATCGCGATGCAGGCATAGCCATTGGCCGCAGCTGTCTCGACCGTCTCCCGCTGGGCCCGCTGGCCTCCGCCATGCATCTGGAGGATGGCTGGCACCTTGCCGTCGGCAGCGTGCGGAAAGGCGTAGTAGGCCCCCATCCGTGATGGCTGACCCTTGAAGGTGCCGATGTGATACGTCAGCAGTTGCGTGGTGATCCCATTGGCCTGCCACTCATGAACCACCTTAACGTCCAGCGGCTCAATCGTCGGGTCATAGCCCTGCCAGAGTTCCTGAAAGGTTTGCCGGGGCAGGCTGTCAAGCGGCGGGAACGTTTCACCCACCAAGACGGACGGCAGACCCATGCAGGCCAGAATAACGGCTATGCGGCGGTATGGCCCGACGTCAGCGACACGCATCGCGTGATTCTCCTTTTCTTCAGTAGCCTTCGCACGATGGAGAAAGCGAAGAGTATTGACAGACGAAAGAGTAGCTTCACGGGTGCGAATGCCAAATCCCGATCGCGCTGTGACGGCAGGCGATGACCCGTTCTTCAAATCTCGATAATGCCGCCAGTCCCTTGCCGCGAGATGAAAGGCCGGGGGCAGACTGGACTCGGCACTGAGGGCACCGATGGCAGCCTTCGTCCTGAAGCGTGGTAGTCAAGCAGATCTTCGGGCGAGCGGCAGTGCGGCAAACGTACGGGTTTGACCCGTGTGGGAGGCAGGCTTTAGCATCGACTCAGCGGCGAAGTCTTCTACCGCGGAGAATGTCATGCAGATACGATGTGGCCGAATGGATGGTTTGTGCGCGTGGTGGACCGTGGCGGTGGTCGCCGCCGCGATGCTCTTGAGCGGTTGCCGCGAGTCGCCGAACGATGACCTTGGCGTGGGGCCGCAGGTCGATGTGAAGCCCGAACTCTCCTCCAGCGACGCCGTGCTCAAGCAGCCGGTCACGCCCGCCGTGGAACCGGAACGGGAGCCCTTTGATCCACCAGCCTTGGCCGACCTCGACCAGGCCACCACCTGGATCGACCGTCCCGTTCAAGACGGCCTTGTGCTTCTGCGGGCCGCCCAAGCGGAGGAAAACCTGCTCTGCTCCACTGACGAAGCCCTCACCCTGAAAAATGACTCTGCAGACACAAACGCCAAGATCCTGTCGGCCCTTGGGCGACTGCCGGCTGATGGGGAGGCCGATTTGGAAGCCCGTATCGATCGGCACGTCATGGGTGACCTTGGCAGCACCAACCCGATCATGATCAGCACATCAGCGGAATTTGACATCCTTGGTCTCACTGGCTTCGGACTCTTCTCGTTCGGCCGTGATCTTGACCCGTTTGCGGCAGCCGAAACCGTTGTGAGTTGGCAGACCAGTGCCGATGGGCTGCTTGACAAGGTGGTGATGCGGGATGATCTCGTCTGGAGTGATGGCTCACCGATCACGGCCCACGACATCGCCTTCTCCTACACGGTGATCATGGACCCGAGGGTGCCCGTGCCGGCTGTCCGCAGCGGAACCGATCAGCTGCGGGGAGTGCATGCCTATGACGACCACACAATCGTCTTTTTCCACCAGGAGCCACTGGCAACCAATGTGTGGAACATCAACTTTCCCGTGCTGCCAAAGCACGTCTATGAGAAAACATGGGAGCAAGACCCCACTCTCAAAGACAGTCCGGAACACGTCGCCCTAGAACAGTCGCCGATCGTGGGAGGACCGTATGAGATCGTGGAGCGCACGCGGGGTCAGCAGATTGTGCTGCGACGTCGAGAGAATTGGTCAGCCGTCAACGGCAAGAAGGTTCGCGAGGAGCCTTTCTTCAAGGAGGTACGGTTCCGGATCATCGAGGATCCAAACACCTCGCTACTGGCACTGAAGGCGGGTGATATCCACGAGATGATTCTCACGCCTGAACAGTGGACCACCCAGACAACAGACGAAGACTTTTATCAGCGAAACACGAAGGCCAACGCGCCCGAATGGGTGAGCTTCCACCTTGGCTGGAACATCGAAAGCCCCTTTTTCGCCGACCGTCGCGTCCGTCGGGCGATGAGTTATGCCTTCGACTATGACGAGATGCTCGACAAACTCTGCTATGGCCTCTATCAGCCGTGCGCCGGCAACTTTCCCGATGATTCTTGGATGGCGCCGAAGAAGAAACTCCAGCCCTACAAGCAGGATTTGGACACGGCGGAGGCATTGCTCGACGAGGCTGGCTGGATCGATCGCGACAACGACGGCATTCGTGACAAGGAGATCGACGGACGATTGGTGCCGTTTGAGTTTTCAATCCTCTGCAGTCAGCAACCCCTGCGAATTGCGATCTGTGTCTTGATGAAGGATTGCCTCGACCGGATCGGGGTACGCATGAATGTGAAGCCTGTCGAATCCACCGTTCTTCAAGACCTCACCCAGAAGCGGAAATTTCAGGCCTACTTCGGGGGCTGGGGGTCGGGCACCGACCCCGACACGTCTGAAAATATCTGGAAGACCGGGGCGATGCGCAACTTCGTCAATTACTCCAACCCTGAGGTTGACAGACTCTACGAGGAGGGGCGCCGCGAACTCGATCGTGCCAAGCGGGCTGGGAAGTATGCGCGCATTCAGGAGATTCTTTACGAAGATCAACCCTACACATGGCTCTTCTGGCGTAATAGTTTCTACGGGTTTTCGAAGCGGGTCCGCGGCTATGTCTTTAGCCCGCGCGGGCCGTTTCACTACTCACCTGGCTTTGGCAGCCTCTGGATGCCAAGCGAGTGAGCCATGGCCACGTATCTCGTCCGTCGGTTTTTTCTCGCTATCATCACACTTCTGGCGATCACGTTTATCGTCTACGGGCTGGCCCGCAACATGCCGGGCTCGCCGCTCACGGTACAACTCGGTGAGGTTGATCCCAGCCGTAAGCTCTCCGCCGAGGATCAGGAGCGGCTCAAGGAGATCTACGGGATCGACGAAAAAACGCCCTGGTATGTTGGCTACGCCACCTGGCTCGGCAATCTGGCCCGCGGCGATCTGGGTCGGTCGTTCTCCCGCAAGCAGCCGGTGACCACGCTCATCGGCGAACGAATCGGCCCCACGTTTCTCGTGTCGGGCATCTCCCTGCTGCTCACCTGGCTGATCGCCGTGCCGCTGGGCCTCTACGCCACCGCCCGGAGTGGCACGGCTGACGAGCGGGGTACGAGCCTCCTGCTCTATGTGCTCTATTCCTTTCCCACCTTTGTGGCGGCGCTCTTTCTCCAGATCATCTTCGCCGTCTGGCTGCGGGGCACCCGCTGGGAGCTGCCGCTCTTCGGCATGACCGACCTGCCGGCCGACGCCAATTGGCCAACCCGCGTGGCCGACGTGGCCCGCCATGCGATCCTCCCGATCGTCTGCCAGACCTACGTGAGCCTCGCCTGGTATAGCCGCTTCATCAAGGCCAACATGGAGGAGGTGATGCGGCAAGACTACATCCGCACCGCCCGGGCCAAGGGGGCGGGCCGCTGGCGGGTGCTCCTCCACCATGCCTTCCGCAACACGCTCATCCCGCTGGTCACACTCCTCGGCCTCTCGCTGCCGGCGCTCATCGGCGGTTCGGTGATCATCGAGCAGATCTTTACCTGGCCCGGCATGGGGCGGCTGTTCTTCGAGAGCATCCGTGAGCGTGACTACCCCACGATCATGGGCCTCACACTGATGTTCAGCGTGCTCACGCTCCTCGGCCAACTCCTTGCCGACCTGCTCTACTGCTTCGTCGACCCGCGGGTGAGTGTCGAATGAACGGGTCGCCATCACATGGATTCTGGGCCGAAGCTTGGCGACGGTATCGCCGCCGACCGCTGGCGATGGCCGCACTCTCGTTTGTCGGTTTTCTCGTTGCCGTGGCGATCCTCGCGCCAGCAATCGCGGGCACGAAGCCGGTTCTCTGCCGCTACAAGGGAAAGCTCTACGCCCCCTGCCTCGGCTACTTTGACCGCCGCCTCGAGCCAGTGATTTTTACAAAGGACAAGTTTCGTGGCGAGTATCCGCGCAACCTCCAAGAGAAAGATCCCGACAGTTGGGCGATCTGGCCGATTTTCTTCCAGGACCCATACCGCTCGGTCCGTGCCGACGAATGGCCCGGCCGCCCCGCTAACCCCTCCCGCGATGAGGGCCGGCCGAGCCGCATGAACCCCTTTGGCACCGACCAATACGGCGTTGATGTCCTCGCCAAGATGGTGCATGGCACGACGGTCGCCCTCTTGGTCGGCTTTCTCTCGATGGGCATCGCCGGCACGATCGGCATCATCGTGGGCGCCCTCGGCGGCTACTTCGGCGGCTGGGTCGACATGCTCACCAGTCGCATTACGGAGATCGTGATGTGTGTGCCGACGCTCGTCTTGATCCTCGCCCTTGTGGCGATCGTCGATAAGCCCACGATCTGGAAGACGATGGCGATCATCGGCTGCACCGGCTGGACGGGCATTGCCCGGCTCACCCGCGGCGAATTCCTGCGGCTCAAGTCGAGCGAGTTTGTGATGGCAGCTCGGGCTGCCGGTGCTGGTCCCCTCCGGATCATGCTGCGACACATTCTGCCCAACGCGCTGGCGCCGATTCTTGTGCCCATCACCTTCGGTATCGCTGCGGCAATCCTGATGGAGAGCTCGCTCTCGTTCCTTGGCTTCGGGCCACCGCCGCCGGCGGCCAGCTGGGGTTCATTGCTCAATTCGGCGCGGAGCAATTTGGCGATGTGGTGGCTGGTGGTGTTTCCCGGCACCGCCATCTTCCTGACCGTGCTGGCCTACAACCTCATCGGCGAAGGCCTCCAGGAAGCCACCGACCCCCGACTCCGTGAGGCCCGCAAATGATATGGAGCGCCGCGTAACTCATGCCCCTGCTTGAAATCAAAAACCTCGTGACTGCGTTTCAGACACCAACTGGCCGGGTGCCGGCGGTGGATGGGGTGTCGCTTGGGATCGAGCGGGGAAAGACACTCGGGCTCGTCGGGGAGAGCGGATGCGGAAAGAGTGTGACGGCGATGTCGATCCTGCAACTGGTGGCGGCGCCGGGGAAGATCGAGCAGGGGCAGATTCTGTTGTCGCTGGGTCGTGGCGAGGAGAGTACGACGGCGATCGATCTGGTGTCGCTGTCCGAGGCCGAGCTGCGAAAGATTCGAGGCGGCCGGATCGGGATGATCTTCCAGGAGCCGATGACGAGCCTCAATCCGGTCTTCACGATCGGGAATCAGATTACAGAAACACTTCATTTGCACAGCCAACTATCGCGGGAGGCGGCGCGGGCGCGGGCGCTCGAGATGCTGCAGCTGGTG
>JAQBZA010000091.1 GCA_027622795.1 Planctomycetota bacterium
CCGCCTCGGGCGACAGGTTTTGCACCTGGTCGCGCACTGGATCGAGCCGCACCTCGGCCAGCACGAGGTCATCCTGCGCCAGCCCGAGCACCCCCAGCGGTGCAGCCCGTTCAGACGGCATGTGAACCTGCCGCACCGAGGCAAACTTCGGCGCATAGACGCAGGTGCAGTTGGAGGCCGTGATGCAGACGTCATCGGCATCGGGCCCTGCGCCGGCCGGGCGATAGCGGGCCACCGTGTCGCCCATGGTGAGGTTGCCGATGGCATCGTCACCGACAGGCTTGGCAGGTGCGCCGTGATCACCACCATCACAGACAGGGCAGGGGAGTGCGAGGGGAGGGGGCGGCTCGATGATAGGCACGCAGGCCACCGCCGGGCCGCAGACGGCCGGCTCCACGCACGGCGCGGTCGGACACTGTCCCGTCGCGCACGCCTCAGGCGTGGCCAGGGCAGACTCTTGCGGGCCATCAATGCGAACCGCGCTAGTCGCGGGCAGGCTGAGCGATCGACAGGAGCAGAGCACGATCGCGCTGATCGCGATGGCGATGATTCGCAGGAGCCGCAGCCGCGGCTGGGCAGTCCGATGCTCGACGCGGGTGCCGGTCATGGAACGACTCCCGGAGAGGGCACACGATTACCGAGCACGACCTCCGCGACCGGATCCCCGAGCGTGGCCGCCACGGCGAGGCAATCGTCACCGGGCTGCACGTCGAACCAGGCAGCGGGGGGAGCCTCGGCCTCGCAGGAGACATAGACGGCCCGACGAACCAGCGAGCCGGCCAGGGCCTTCTCCAGGTCGTCCTGTTCGAGCGTGACCTCGACCGGAAACCGCCAGGCCATGCCGGGCGGCGTGGCGAGCTTCGCCAGCAGGCGGAGCGAGGGATAGAGTTCTTCTCCCTCCCGCCCCGGAACGCCGGTGAGACGCAACCGGTAGGGCCGGCCGATCACCAGGCCCATTCGCAACGGCGCCGACTGCGAGGGCGTCCAGCCGGCGGCGGTCTCGATGGCGATCTCCAGCCCGGGCGGGCCGGCGATCTGCACGGGTTGCACGTGAAGAGGAAGCATCGATTCCGGACGGGGGCCGGGCTGCAGGGGTCGCAAGACGCCAATCGCTCCCGGTTCTGACAGGCTGGCGAATCCTTCCGCCGTCCTCGGCTCGACACCCTCGCGGGCGAGGCCCGACGAGCTTGGCAAGGCGAGGAAGGCGAGCCCGGCGATCGCCAGCGGTCTGCAGACCACCCGCAGCACGGTCCCTGTCCGGATGATGATTCCTTTCGTGTGGTGAGTTGGATGCATGTCAGTGCCTGGCTCGGGCTCTTCCTCGCGCCATCACTCGAGCGGTTCGGGAGGGCAGGGGGCCTCGAGGTCGGCGCCAAGGCCGTGCCGGAAGCCACGCCCCACTCCCACCGCGGCCGCTTCGGCATCGGGGTCGGGGCCACCGTTGCCAACAAACCGCGTGCGATCCTCGGGCGGCTGACGCAGCCGGATGTTGGGGACGTCATGCCGCTCAGCCACGTAGGCATGGCGGGCCGGCTTCGGGTAGCTCAGGCCAGGGGCCTGCTGCACATGCAGATCGAGCTTCCGTGACGGCGGCGGGATATGCATCTTCGTGTGGTTGGTGATCGTGTGCTTCCGCAGACCGGCCGGAATCCCAAGCGGAATGTGGGCCGGGCCGGGGAGCCCGATCGGCGTGCCGACCCGCGGCATGCCATATTCCGGCGCGGTCATCCCCGCCACGAAGGCCGGCGGTACCTGCGCGGGATCCCCGCCGACCGGCATGCCCAGCGGCGCTGCCACGCCCACCGGCGGCGAGCCGGCATCAGCAAAGCCACCATTCACTCCGGCCGGACCGGTCGACTCGAGATCCTTGTTGCCGATGCGGATGATGGCGAGGATCGAGCCGCGACGATCGGCCTCGACAACCGGATCGACTCCCGGATCAAGCCGTGTGCTGACGAGCGTCTCGACGCCGGCTACAGCCAGCTCCTGATAGTCGGGATCGGGGAGGTAGACGACCTTGGTGACGAAGTTGCCGGTCGTCACCTGATCGAGGTCCTCTTCGGTGAGCTGGAAGGGAATCGTGTTGTGGGCGAGGAAGGCGTCGGTGCGTGGCGTGACCGGTGCCACTTCGAGCGTCGGGTAGAGCTCCACACCCTCGTAGCCCGGAATGTCGGTGAGCTTCAGCCGATAGATCGCTCCCTGCGGAAAGTCGTAGCGGCCGGGAGTGACAAGCGGGGGCGAATCGAAGCCGCCCGCGAGCGACATGTCCCACCGCACCTGCATCCCGTCGGGACCGATGAAGCCGATCTGCGAGGCGGGCGCCATCGCGGCCCCCATGCCGTAGGGAACCCCCGCGCCGCCGCCGCCCGGCGGACAGGCCGCCATGCCATCCATGCCATCCATCCCGTATCCGGCATCGTCGCCATAGCCACCGCCGGCGAGGGCCACGCCGCCATCCATGCCGATCCCGTTGGCCATCAGGGCGGCCTCATAGGAGGCGGGCGTAATGATGCCCGGCCCCGGTCCTTCGACCCCCGGCCCCGGGTGTTGCAGCATGGCTGCCGGGGGTAGCACGTTGGTATGTGGCATGCCATGCGGACGGAGCTGCGCGAGCCCCGTGAGCGGCGAGTTGGCCGGGATGTGGCATCCCGCCAGCAGCATCGTGGCTGCGAGCCCGGTCACGCCTGATCGATATCGTTTCACCATCGTTTCACCTCCACGCCCGATTGATTCGCGCTTCGCGACATCCGGCCCGCGGCGTACACTTCCGGCGACATGCGGAAGCCGAGACGACCGTGGGACGGTGGATCACTCCTCGTTCTTCGACGCGAGGCCGCCCGTTTCTTTGGCAAAACCAGCAAAGTCAGCCTGATCGTGACCTTCCTCCAGCCCGCCAGTTTGCCCAGGCCCCACAGGCTCCGCCCGTTTTGGGCTGCGGCGTTGGTTTTGGTAACGCTCGCCACGCTGGCCGGTCGGCTGGTGGCTCAGGAGCCGGCGGCGGGCCGCGCGACGGTCTACGGCCGGACACCACAGCCGGGGGGGCCGGCGACCGTGGTGGAGCCGTCGGGGCAGGGCGAGCGGATCGTGGCGACGGCGCTGGCGGGGCTGGCCCGGGCCGAGTCGATGTCGGCACGGGTTCGTCAGCGGGTGCGGGTAGGCGATCGCGTCGTCGTCGGTGCGGGGCGGTATGTGCAGCTCGGCTCTGGCATCGATCAGCGGTTTCGCTACGAGATGTCAATGCAGACCGATACCGAGACCTTCGAGATCCTGGAAGTCTGCGACGGCATCTTCAGCTGGTCCTTCAAACGACTCGGCCCCAACCCGCCTCAGTTGGAGCGGCTCGACGTACGACGGGTGCGGGAAAAGCTCGAGCGGCTCAAGGTGCTCGAGCAGCTCGGCGCCTCGCCGTATCTCGGCGGCATTCAGCGGTCGCTGGCGCTCACGCGGCAGTGGTTTCGCTTCGCGGGCGTCGAGTCGGCCGCCATCGACGAGGTGGCCGTCTGGAGCGTCACGGGCACCTGGCATGCCGACTCGCTCGCGGCCTTGCTGCCGGAGCAGGCAGAGGCCATCCGGGCGGCAGGGGGCCTCGATCCACCGCTGCTCCCCGATGGCATGCCTTGGAGCGTACGGCTCTCGATCGGCAAGCGGGAGCTGTTTCCATTTCGCATCGAATGGCTCGCCATTCCGGGACCACGGCCGGTCGCCGACGCGCCGCTTGAGCCGATCGCCGTGATGGAGCTCTACGACGTGCAGATCGACGGACCGGTCGATGCCTCAGCTTTTGTCTACCGGCCCGCTATCGAAGGGCTGATCGACATCACCGACGGCTACGTCAAGCACCTCGGTCCGCTGCGGCCGTAGCTCCTGGCCAGCCGGCGGCGACCAGCCGGATCGCCATATCGATGGCGGCCCGCATGCTCGAGGGATCGGCGGTGCCAGTGCCGACGATGTCGAAGGCGGTCCCATGCGCGACGCTGGTTCGCACGATCGGCAGGCCGAGCGTGATGTTGACCGCGCGATGCATGCCGAGCAGCTTGACGGGAATGTGCCCCTGATCGTGATACATCGCCACCACGCCATCGAAGGCCCCCTGGCTGGCCCGCAGGAAGAGCGTGTCGGCCGGCAAGGGGCCGACGACGTCATGCCCCTCGGCAGCCAGCTGGGCCACCGCGGGAGCAATGATCCGCCGCTCCTCGTCACCAAAGAGGCCGCCTTCGCCGCCATGGGGATTGAGGGCCGCGATGGCCAGCCGCGGCCGTCGCTGCAGCACCGCCTCCAAGAGCCGCTCAAGCCGGTGTCCGGCGGCCACAATCCGGTCCGTGGAAAGATGCTCCACTGCGGTACGCAGTGACTCGTGGAGCGTGGCGTGCACAACCCCGAGGCCTCCCGTAGCCGATGTTGGATCAAGCGGTGGCAGCCAGAGCATCATCGAGGCCGCCTCATCGGCCAGGCCGCAGGCACGGGCGAGGAGTTCGGTATGCCCCGGCTCGTCTCGACCAGCCGCCCGCAGCGCCTCCTTGTGGAGCGGCCCGGTGACGACCGCTTCAGCCTGGCCGGCCCGCACGAGATCGAAGGCGGTCTCGACGGCGGCCACTGCGGCCCGCCCGCCGGCGGCTGTGATCACGCCCTTGGCGATCGGACCGCTCGCCGTGTCGTGCGGTTGAATGAGCAGCAGCATTTCCGGGCCGCTCGGCCGTTGATCGGCGGCAGACACGACCTCCACGGCGGCCATGGCGGCGGCCATCATGGCCGGGTCGCCCACCACCCGTAGCCGAGCCCGCTCGTGGAGGGCCGGCGTCGTCCACGCCGCCGCAACCACTTCGGGACCGATACCGGCAGGATCACCGCAGGTGACGAGAATCCGTGGAGGGGGAGGGATGGAGTGGGATCGATGCATCTGGCAGCCTATAACTGATCATCGCTGGATGGTTCGACGCCACGGATTGTAGTGGCCGATCCGATTTCAGCCCCGCAGGAGTGATGTGATCCGATGGAGCAGGTATTTTCCCGAGCCTCGATGTTCGCCGTGGCCTTGCTGGTGGCGACCGCCTGCCTGGGACTGTGGCTGGGCGATCTGCACGGTCAGACCGACCCGCAGGTGCTGCGGTGGGGCACGGTGCATCGGCTCTCCGGCGTGCTGACAGCCCTGGTGGTGGTGCTGGTCAACAGCATGGGCGTCACCTATTTCATCGGCACCGGCCGCTGGTGCCGCGAAGTCGTCGAGGCCTACGGGCTCGATGGCTCGTTCATCGCCCGCAGTCGGCAATTGAAGCGATCGGCCTTTCCCTACGCGCTGCTGGGAATGCTGGGCGTGGTGGCGATCGTGGCCCTCGGCGGCGCCGCTGATCCTGCTTCGGGCCGGCCGGGCACGGAGGCCTGGGTGACGCCGCACCTGCTCGGCGGCCTCGGCATCGGCGCTGGAATCGCGCTGTGCTTTCTGGGGCAGCTCGCGCCGATTCGTGGCCACAGCCGCCTCGTGGACGAGCTCATGGATGCCGTACGGCAGGCGCGGGCCGGCCGCGGCCTTGATACGGAAGCAGCCTCGGAAGTCGCCGCTGCTCAGTGACCATGGGGGCCGACCGCCGGCTTAGCGGTCGGGGCGGCATGGGAGTGGGCGGCGTGGCCGTGCGATGCCTGCTCCATCGTCGTGATGCCCCAGGCGATCGCCAGGCCGATGGCCAGTGAGACTGTCAGCAGCACCCGATCGTGGCTATGAAACTGCACCTCAGGCAAGAGATCGGCCGCCGCGATGCAGAGGAAGGCCCCCGCCGCCATCGCCAGGGCGATGCCCAGCAGGTCGCCTTGGTGCTCCCCGAAGAGCCGGAGGCTGGCGAGAAAGCAGATGGCCCCGAGGGGTACCACGGCCGCGTAGAGCCCGTTGATGATCAGCCGCAGCCGTGGCGTCACGTGGGCATTCACCATCAGGGTCGCGATGATGCCGGCATCGAACGGCTTGTGAAGGAGCACGGCGAGGAACGTGGCAAACCCGGCCAGCAGGCCGGCGCCATGCGCCGCGTCGGCATTCACCGATGCGGCGAGCGCCGCGCCGTCGGCGAGGCTGTGTAAGGAAAGGCCCGCGAATGCCCCCAGCCAGGCCCACCGCGCCGGCCGGCCCCCGCCTCCAGATGACGCCGAAGATGTTCCGGAGTGGGCACCGCCATGGCTGTGCCCATGATCATGCCCATGATGGTGATGATGGTCTCCTCCGGCCTGGGTGGCCAAATCACCGTCGGCGGTGTGGTGGGCGTGGCCGTGGAAGGCCCGTTCGAGGAGAAACATCAAGAAGAACCCCGCCAAGACCCAGGCGGCCGTCGTGTCGATATCGCGGCCCAGTTCATAGAAAGCGTGCGGCAGGAGGTGCAGCAGGCCGACACCGAGCATCACGCCGGCGGTGAGCGAGAGCAGCACCTGCATCCGCCGGTGGCCGAGTGAGAAAAAAGCCATCGTGGCGCCGCCGGCAAACGCCGCGGAAGCAATCAGCGCGAGGTAGATTCCCAGGCTGACGCCAGCCAGCATGTTCGGGACGATTGTCGCGACGGAAGCCACCATACGGACAGAATTCTACCTGCCCGTGGAAAAAGCCAACCATGGCCTTCTTTGACGGTCGGATCGGGCCTTTGTGGTAGCGGGCCGCCTTACCGCCGGTATTGCCAGGGTGCCGGCTGGGTCTGATAGACCCGAGATGCCTGCTCCATCTGCTGACGCACGACGGCATTGTATTCCGTCTTGTGGGCGTCATAGGCGGCGCAGGCCCCCAGCACGATCAACAGCAGGTAGGTGACGATGTTGGCCCAGGCTTCCCCCCCGAGAAACTTCATCGCGGTGCCAAACGACTTTTTCACCTTGGGCCCAAACAGCCCCAGCCGCACCGACCAGATCTCATCGAGCACGAGGTGTGTGAGATAGCCAAGGACCGCCGCGCCGGCGACAAAATACCGCCGCATCGGATCGAATGAGTCAAACGCCAGAAACACCGCCAGCCCGGCGACGGCGGCGGCCGGCACGCTGTGAAACATGCCCCGATGAACCGAGTAGGTATTGAGGAGCCAGGCGAGGCCAAATCGAATCGCCAGGTAGATCGCCCCGCCGGCAATGATCGTCGCCTCGAGTGACAGCGAGAGGTTCTGCACCCGCGGCAAAAGCAGGACGGGAACGACCGCGGCCACGAAGCCGATGCTCTCTTGAAGGGGCTTCCCCGAATCGCTGTCGAGATCGGGCATCATTCCGGACGCGGCGCACAACCCGGCCGCCAGCGTGCAGGTCAGCGGCGGAACTCCGCCGACGTACCACGCCGCTGCCCCGTAGGTGACCCCCACGATCGTCGAACCGGTAATGTGCTCGCGGAACCCGGGCACCGTGAACTTTCCTCCCCGCCGTTTTCTGCGCAGACTGTCGGGCTTTCCCGACATCGTCTTGTCGGCAGTTGGCGGAAGCCACCGTCACCCGAGAAATCGAGGCATCCCCTGCACTGCCGGAACGACAAGGTTTACGCATCATCCGCCCGCCAGCGGCAGGCCGACAAGTGAAAATAAATTTTCTGCGATGCCTGGGAGACATGCGCAAGAGGCGACATGTGTGTCGCTTCGGCAAGATGCGGTAAATTTCTTGGGGATAGCGATTTCAAGGATGATTGATCTTCGTAGGTCATCCGCCAGTCCCTACACTCGCCGCCCACCCAAAGGAGGCTTGCTGTGGCGATCGAGGGCTATGACCTTGTGATGCTGGGAATTCTCGCGGCGACGGCGCTGCTGGGCTACTTCAAGGGCATGGTCTGGCAGCTCGCCTGGATCGCCGGCATCGTTGTCAGCGGCTTTGTCGCCATGCGATTCGGGAGCCAGTTTGCGCCGTATTTCGGCCAGCAGGCCCCCTGGAACCGGTTTGCCTCGATGCTCGCTCTCTACGTGGCCACCTCGTTTGCTGTCTGGATCGTGTTTCGTGTCGTCTCAGGGGCGATCAATGCCATTCACCTCTCCGCCTTCGATCACCAGCTCGGGCTGTTGTTTGGCGCTGCCAAGGGGGCCCTGTTGTGTGTGGTGATCACGTTCTTCGCCGTGACTCTCGCCCCCGAATACCGCCCGCAGGTCGTGGCCAGTCGGAGCGGTCAGATCGTGGCCGACTTGCTCGTGCGGGCCGACGAATACCTGCCCAAGGAAATTCATGACACAATCGATCCCTTCGTGAAGCAGTTTGAGGAGCAGTTCCAGCGTTCCGGAGGTGTGCCCGCCGGCCGCACGGCAGCCACCGACCCGGCCACGGTGACGAAGCAGGGGGAATCGCCCCTGGATTCGATTTGGAGCGGGCTCAGCTCTGCAGCTGCCTGGGCGGGTGCGGAGCAGGGGGCGACAACAGAGCAGGGGGCCAAGCAGGCGGGCGGGCTCCCGGAAGGATCGTCGTGGTTCGTCCCACGAGGTGGGGCGGCCGGGGCCATTCAGCCGGCCGGCTACCAGGAGCCAGCTCCACCTGCGGCAAGCCGATACCCATCGCCGCCTCCTGCTGCTACCACGCAGCGGTTTCCAATCGGCGCGCAGTCACCGCTGCCGACGGGCGGCCAGTGAACCATCTGCCCAGACGAGCGAGCAGGGGATGCCTGACCTACCTGTGGCTCTCGACCGCAAAGGCAGACCCACAGCACGCACATCGCTCGCGTCTCAAGGCTGGTTTTTCGTGGGAAAAGCGGCCCACGGCAGGGGCCCCAAACCGGACATAAGAGACATTATCGGACGTTGGGGAGAGGGGCGAATCAGGCCGTCGCTTCGGCAAACACGCCCATGCGGCGGAACTTTTCGTAGCGGGCGTCAACGAGCGATTCCACCGGCTGCTCCACCAGTTCGCGAAGCGTCCGCACGAGATAGGTCTTGAGCCGAGAGGCCATCTGTCGCGGCTCCCGGTGAGCCCCCCCTGCCGGCTCGTCGATCACCGCATCAACCACTCCAAACTCGGCCAGATCCCGCGACCGCATCCGCAGCGCCCGGGCCGCATCGGCCTTGTACTCGGCACTCTTCCAGAGGATGCCGGCACAGCCCTCCGGGCTGATCACGCTGTAATAGGCATGCTCGAGAATTGCCACGCGGTCGCCGACACCGATCCCGAGCGCCCCGCCTGAGCCCCCCTCGCCGATCACCACGCACACGATTGGTACCGGCAGCGATGCCATGAGAAACATGCTCTCGGCGATCACCTGGGCCTGGCCGCGTTCTTCCGCACCGACGCCCGGATAGGCGCCCGGCGTGTCGATCAGGCAGATCACCGGCAAGCCATACTTCGCCGCCAGCCGCATCTTGCCCATCGCCTTGCGGTAGCCCTCGGGGTGGGCGCAGCCGAAGTGGCAGGCCTGCCGCTCGGCGAGCGTCTTGCCTTTTTGATGGCCGATCACCATCACCTTGTATTGGTCCAGCTTCGCGAAGCCGGTGAGCATTGCCCGGTCGTCGCCATAGGCCCGGTCGCCGTGGAGCTCGACAAACTCGTCGAACACGAGATCGAGATAGTCGCTCGTCTTGGGCCGATCGGGGTGCCGGGAGACCTCGACCGTTTGCCAGGGATCGAGGTTGCCGAAGATCTCCCGCTGCACCTCGACCAGCTCCCGGCGGAGCCGGCGGAGTTCCTCCTGCTGCTGACCTCCCAGCGGTGCGGCTTCCAGGGCGGCGATCCGATCCTCGAGTTCGTAGATCGGTTTCTCCAGCGGCAGTCGATGCAATCCAGCAGCCATGCGGGCAGACTCTCTATGGGCCAATGGGTCCGA
>JAQBZA010000092.1 GCA_027622795.1 Planctomycetota bacterium
CACGGCAGCATCAACGATCGGCATCTCGACGGCCCCCGCCACACCGTCGAAGGCAATCCACAGGCGGCCGTCGCCCGAGGCCATCACATCCTGTGCCGGGAACGCGACCGGGATGCTCCAGCCCACGGGATACACCGCGGTTGTTGCCGACGCTGGCAACGCCGCCGGCGTCGCCGCCACTGCCACTGGGCCGGTGGCCAGGAGGAGCCGATAGACATAGTCGCTTGCTCCCGCCAGGCCGATCGTCTGATTTGGTTCAGATGGAAAGCCATAGACCCGCACGATGACGGGACCGGCACGCCGCGCTGTGAAAACCACCCGCGGATCAAGGCCACGCGCATCGAGGTTCCGCGCCAGATACCTGCCCGTCTCATCGACGATTTCCAGCACACCATCAACCGGGGACCCGACGCCGCCGTGGGCATCGAACGCAGCAACGAGTGTCTGGTCGACGTCGAGCGACACAGCGAAGCAGTCCACGTCACCAGCCTTGCCCAGCGTGCCATTGATCACGCTCGGCAGCAATGACACGGTTTGCGCCGCAGCGGGGCGGTCGTTCGGTTCGAGTTCCTCAGCTTCCGCCTCGCCACCGACAACGAATCGGCGCAGGGCTGCCGCACCGATCTCATCGAACACACGCACGCGGTGCACGCCAAGACTATCCTGAGCGGCGATGGTCACCTCGAACACACCCTTCTCGGTGAGCGGCTTCCAAGCCGTACCCGGCCTATCGGTCCACACCTGCAACGGCCAGCGTGGAAACTCACCTTCCGCTTTCACGACGACGACTCCGCCGGCGGAACCGCCGGCAGGAAACAGTCGCTTGATTACAGGCGCAGCTTCCGCGGGAGTCTCTGCCGCCGCTGGTGAGCGCCCGCTGATCACGACCAGCGCCCAGAGCGCGGCGTGAATGACGTTGCGGTGGTGGTGCCAGAGCGGCCAATGCCCACGGGCCATCATCCGAGCAACTCACGGATCGGGGTCGGGTCACTCACCAGAAACGTGGGCCGCCCGGCCGGAGTGATGAAATGCTTCCCCGGATCGATACCCAGTTTGGTGTACACGGTCGACACGAAGTTTTCCGGGGAGAGCGGCCGGTCGATGGGGGCATGCCCGAGGCGATCGGTCGCTCCGATGACTTGCCCGCCCGGCGTGCCGGCACCGGCAAAGAGAATTGACATCGCGCTCGACCAGTGATCCCGCCCGGGTGAGGAACGGCCCGACACCGTGGAAATCTTCGGTGTGCGACCAAATTCACCAAGGGCGATCACCATCGTGTTTGCAAGCAGACCACGGTCATCAAGGTCGGAGATGAGCGTCGCCACGGCCTGATCCCACGGCGGCAGTCGCTTGCGAAGATTGCTCCAAAGCTCCGAGTGGTCGTCCCAGCCGCCTTGGTTGATCGTGACGAACGGGACCCCTGATTCCACCAACCGCCGGGCCAACAGCAGACGCTGTCCGAATGGATCGCGACCGTAAGCATCCCGCATCGCATCCGGCTCTTGCTCAATCTGGAAGGCCTGCTGAGCCTCCGGCGTCATCACCAGCTGATAGCCCTGCTCGTAATGCCCATCGAGCGTTCGAACAGGATCGGCTGCGGCGGGATCGTCGATCCGCGGGAGGGCATCGACCAACCCCCGCAACTCACGACGGGCGCGAAATCGGGCCTCATCAACACCACGGGGCAACGCCAAATCTCGAACGCGAAAGTCTTTGCTATTCGGATCGTCAGACACGACAAACGGGGCATACTTGCTGCCCAGAAAGTTTGGCCCACCCGACCGCGTCATGCCGGGCAGGGAGAAATAGCCAGGCAGCCCGTGCGGTGCCGATCGCTCATGGGCCGCCACCGACCCCAGACTCGGGTGGAAACTGACGAAGGCGCCACAGCCGACAGGAATCCGCGGTGGGGCACCGGTCATCATGTAGTGATTGCCGGCGCCGTGGTTGCCCTGATTGTGGTGTACGCTCCGGAGGATCGCGTACTTATCAGCAATCTTTGCAAGTTTCGGCAGGTGCTCACAGATTTCGATCCCCGGAACATTCGTGCGAATCGGCTTGAACTCTCCCCGCATTTCCGCCGGCGCGTCGGGCTTCGGATCGAAGGTTTCCATGTGGGATGGGCCACCGTCCATCCAGATCAAAATGCAGTTGGCCGGACGACGGCGGGCTGATGGATCACTCCCGCCCGCTTCTTCGGCCTCCGCCTGCTGCACCAGACCGAGCAGTCCGGGCAGACTGCCTCCCGCCAGACCACCGAGTCCAAGTTGCAGCCACGTTCGCCGGGCAAGCGCTGAGTTGCCGAATGGCTGCAGGAAGTCCCTCATCTCATCTCCTCGAATCGTTGCCAGTTTCCCGAACAACCCTGCTCAGGATACCACCCGAAGGTGTTCCGCACCGTCAGTTCACAAAGATGAATTCAGGGGTGTTCATGAGCGCCCACAACAGATCTTCGGCAGCCGCCCGCCGCGTCATCCCTTCCCGAGAGAACATCGGGAGCACCTGCTTTTTCTCAGCGTCGGTGGGCAACCGCGAGTAGGCGGCCAGATACAGTTCCTCGACGATCGCCTCGGGGGCGACGTCGCCTGTCGCGAGCGCCGCCACACGGCCATGGTCACTCGACACTTTGCCCTGCAGGTGAGATCCGTTCATCAGATGCATCGCCTGCACGACCGTTGCGTCACCGATCCTCTCGCAGGGCGGATCCTGGTTGGGATCGGGGCGGCCAAAGACATCGAGAAACATCGACCCTGTACGATGCGTCCAGAGTCGGGCGGCGCGGGTTTCAGGCGGCGCGCCCGCGTAGTTCGACGGCACACCGGTCACGTCGTCGATCGCATCGGCGATCATCTCAGCCCGCAAGCGACGGCGATAGTGCCGTGAATAGTTGCGGTGGTCACCTGCGTTCGTCTCATTGGCCATCGACGAAAGCCCATACAGATGGCTCTTCATAATCAGGGCGATGAGTCGTTTCTGGTCGAATGCATTGTCGCGAAACTTCGTCGCGAGCGCCGCGAGCAGCTCCGGATTGCTAGAGGGATTGGTCGCCCGGAAGTCATCCACCGGATCCACGAGACCGACCCCGAAGAACTCGGCCCAGATGCGGTTGACTGCCGCGGCGGCAAACGTGGGGTGGTTCGGTGAACGAAGCCACGTCATGAGCGCCACGCGGCGATCCCCCTCGACCGGTTCCGCCGCTGCGTTACCCCCGAGTGGTTTTGGAGCCAGCACGGCCCCCGTCAACGGGTGCGTCACCTCACCGGAAGTCTTGACGATGACTGACTCCTCACCACCGGAGATCGGCGGCGAGAGGCCCTTGCCGGCATACCCGACACGGGAGAAGTAGGCCGCAAGTCCGTAGAAGTCTCCCTGGCCATAGACTTCGAAGGGGTGTTGATGACACTTCGCGCACTCGAGCCTCACCCCCAGAAACAGCTGGCTTACAAGCATCACAATCTCATCGGGACTCCGCCGATCGCGGTAGATGACGGCCGCACCATTTCGCCACACGCTGCCGGTCGCGGTGATGAGTTCGCCGACAAACTGGTCATAGGGAAGGTTGTGGGCGAAGGCATCCCGCAAAAACGTGTCGAGGGAGAGCGTTGCCTTGATGCCAACTCGATAGGGATTCGGCCGCACGAGATCTGCCCACAGGTTCGCCCAGCGATCGGCGTACTCGGGCCGCTCAAGCAGGGCTTCCACGAGCTGGTCTCGCTTCCGCCGGTCGGCGTCGGCAAGAAACCGACGTGCTTCCTCCGGAGATGGCAGCCGCCCGATTGCGTCGAGATAGGCCCGGCGCAGAAACGTGGCATCATCCACCGGATCACTCGGCAGGATGTTGAGTGCGCGGAGTTTCCGCCAGGCCATCTCGTCGATGAAGTTGTTGACCGGGAGCGCCGACCAGGCATCGGCGTGAATACGACCGGCGCGGGGTACAAACGTGTTCCAGGTGGCGATGTGGCCCATGAAGCGTGCCATCACGCTGGCCTCACCGGGCAGCGATCCACCGGTGACAACACCGTCGGGCTGAACGCTCACGATGACCGGCTCGTTCGATGCAAAGGCCGTGACGGCCGTGACGTCACGCGTCGAACCGTCAGTGTCATGGGCCATGACCACCAGTGGAATCGTTTCTCCGGCCTCCAGTGGCCGTGGCTCAGGAGAGATCACGATGTGGGAGAGCCGAGGAGCTCCGGGCGGATCACGAGGGCCGCCGGCAGCGATCCACTTTAGAAGGAGCCGTGCGTCTTCATCATCGGGATCAAGACGCCGGCCACCACCGTGCGGCACTGCCCCGGTGGCTTTTTGCAGGAGCAGGCTCTCATGGGGTGCCGAGAGGTTCAGCCGACGACCACGGCTCTGCATCAGCAGAGACTGGTAATCCCCCTCCGGATCGAAGCCCAGCAGGGACAAGGCAAAGCCGTTCTGCCCGCCGGACTTGCCATGACAGCCGCCGCCATTGCAGCCGCGGGCGGTCAGCATGGGCATGATGTGCCGTTCGAATGTGGGAACCGCCGCGGGTTCAGGCGTCGTGACGCGTTCCTTGGCCAACCCACTGAGCGGGGCGATGACAAAACCGACGCCAACAGCAGCACGCACCAGGAGACGGAGATGCCTGACGCGTATGAATCCAAAAAATGCCATCGACCGATCCGAGAAGATCGAATGGATCATCCTACACACACGAAGTCGCGACAACGGCCTAGGGGCGACTGCCCCAATCCTCTCCAATTTAAATATATCATCGGATCCCTGACCACACCGGCATTTCCCGATCGACGTTGTCCGCTGACGCCCGGGCCAGCCCGGCCTCACGTCGTGAAATTCCCGTCCGGACTCCACAGGGGATTTGTGTTCTCAAGTGGAAATTCTGAGAATCCTTATGCGTCCCCTTCCACATTGCTCCCCCAAGCTCGGAGTCATGTTCCGTGTCCGCCATTCCCTCATCCGAGAAGGTCGTCGACCTCCGCCCTCCCACGGTTGCCGGACTTGCCACGCCGCTGACGGCGGTACTTGACATCGCGGCACCCCGCCGTGGCATCACCTGTGGCGGAGAGCATGTCCTTGGTCTCGAGTTGCGTTCCTCGTGCACGGCTACCGACTATTGGATTCGTGGCAGCGACGTCGTCGCCATCTACGAACCTGACGACCCACGCCACCTGCGGGTAACGGCCCTGTGGCGTTGCCGTCATTCACCTGGAATCGCGTTGTGGAATTTGATTGCCTCCGCAACGACATCACGACGAGAAAGTGACGCGAGCCTCGCGGTTGTGAGCAGCGTTGCTGCTGACTCCATTGCATGGGGATGCGGCACAACGGCTGGCATGCAATGGATGGATTCCGAACCTGAGTCAGTGGACTGTCTTCTCATCCGCCGCCCCGCGACGGCTGGCGGCAGTGTGCTTTTGGCTGTTCATCCGGCTGACTCCCGCGGCTCTCTGGTCCGCCGCGAGGGCGGCCGCGTGCACGTTGCCTGCTGGCTCTTTTCTGCCGCTGCCGAGAAGGGTGTCCTCTTCCGGGGCCGAACCCTGGCAGCCATCGGGCCCACGGCCGACGACACCATCTGGGCTCAGCGATTGTGGAGTGAATTTGTGGTCGAACCGCCGATGTTGACCGCCTGACACCCGCGTGTGGAACCGGTGAAAACTGACGTGGCGTCCACGGACCACCGGGCGGTACAGTGCCCCCATCTTTCCTGGCCTTCCGGTCACATCGACTGTCGCGTCTCCTGCCGAGCAGCACCGTTCCGACGGTTTCCGGAAGACCGCAGTGTGTGTCTTTATCAGAATCCGTGCCGTCCCCGTTTCTCGAGGAGCATGTCACCGTGGCCGACATCGTTTTTGCCTTCGACCCGGCGATTGATCGTCCCATTCCAACTCCCGATGCCGCGCCACCAGCGTTGGCAGCGGCGATTGCCGCGGCGCCGATCGACGCATTGCAGACCGCCTTCATCACCGCTCGGGAAACGGATGCAGCCGCGTTAGTCCTGTTCGGTCGCATCCTCGATCCCCACCGAGCCAGTCCGGCCCAGGCTGCACTGGTACGAGCCATGATTGTCGATCTGGCCGCTCACGGCTGCCACACCGTGTGGGTGACCGATGAGGGCGATGACTGCACGACCATCGCGCAAATGCTTGGCGATCCACGGGGCCTGCTCTTTGCCACACCCTCGACTCCCGTGCGGCTCGACATTCGTGGCCTGCCCGTAGACATTTTCCGGGCGCATGGTGGGGACGCGACCTTGCACCCCGCCCCCTCGCCCGCCAGCGGGGGCCCGCTCGAACACCGCGTGATCATCGGCTGGGATCGCTCGTTCTGGTCTGCAGAGCGTTGGGACGACACATCGAACGCCGGCTCCTCCCAGTCCCTCGCTGCCTGGTCCCAGCCGGGTTGCCATTGCGTGTGGGGCTCCCGTCGCAGCCAGCCGCTACCAGCGGGCGTCCGTCATGTGGTCCCCCTGCAACCGCGCTCTCTCCACGAATGCACAACGGGTGGATGCAGCCTTCTCTCGCTCATCGATATCGACGACGACACCGACAGAGCTGGCGGCTCAGGCCGGTGGCGAACCACAGCGACACATCGTGTGGCCTGGAAGACACTCACGGTCGAGTCGGCCGCCGGTGGTGATGAGGAGCTGGCTACGACGATTTGGTCGGCCCTTGAGTCGCTGCCCACCGATCCTCAAGCACCCCTGCAGATCATCCGTTGTTCAGTGGAGTGTGGAGCGAGTGTTGGTCGGCGGGTCCGGATTGCTGAAATCGCCGCCGAGACCCTGGCCCGTGTCAGGGATCTCTTCGACAAGAAGAATGTACGTGCCTGGTGCGAGGACCTGTATGCCGATCCCGGCGAGTCGCTCGCGCCGCTGGGCCACGCCCGCTCCGGTGGTCGGCCAGGCAGCACGACCTCGTTTTCGTCGGCTCTGGCCGACATTGTCTTGAGCCTTGAAGCCGTAGCGTCGACTAGCCAACAGCATTCCGGCTTGGCGATGCCTGTCGACATGGCTCGAGAAGCCGGTTGGTTGGCTTTGGAACTGATTGAATCTGCCTGACGCTGAGAGGATCCCATGTTCATCGAGCGGATTGAAGTCGAACGATTCGGGTCGCTGCGAAACGTCACCGTGGGTGGCCTCGGCCCCGGCGTGCAGGTGCTACACGGCACCAATGAAACGGGCAAGACCTCGCTGCTGGAGTTTGTCCGCGCGGTCTTCTTCGGCTTCGAGGGGTTGTTTCGCCGCGGCGTACTCGACCCGCAGGTGCCCTGTGCCGGTCGGTTGATCGTCATTGCTGGCCCGGAAGGAAGGCGGATTTCAATCGAACGGCGGCACGAGGGTCCTCATCTGGCAGCACTCACCCAAGCCAGCTACGAGGACGATGTCGTCGGTCTGGGAGGCGATGAAGGCGACTTGATCGAGATCACCGATCTCGATCCCAGCCCGGAGCACCGCGGCCGCATCTACCTCCAGGATCTTGTCGGCGAGATCGATGAGACCGCCTTCACCAACGTGATGGCTTTCGGACTGGACGAGCTTCACGAACTGCGGACGCTCGACCCGGAAGGCTGCGGCAGCCGACTTTACGAACTCGCTGCCGGCCTCGACCGCTCCAAGGTGAGCCGCGTCCTCAGTCATCTTCGCCAGGCTCTGGCCCGCCTTGACGCGACTGACCCGGCCGTATCACCGATCGAATCACTCCGACAGCGCCGCGGGGAGCTTCTCCAGCGGCTCACAGCCCTCAAGGCGCCGGCTCTGGCGGCCGGTGGATTGGCGGCTGAACTCGCCCGTGTCGATGCCGAGATCGCGACCCTCGAAGCGGCGATCGTGCGGTCTGAAGAGGCGGAGAACATCATTCGCCGCGTGGTGCCGCTCGAATCGCTTCATCACGAGATGCTCGCGGCCTCCGACCGGCTGGCGAAACTGGAAGGCGCGGCGTTGGTCCATCCCGACCGCGACACTTGGAAACGTGCGGTCAAACGCCGCGACCGCCTCATCCGCGAGGCTACACGCCGCAAGAAGATCCGCAGCCGCAGGGCTCGTGAACTCAAGGCGCTCGCCGATGAATCGAGTGTCTGGCAGAAACGATCGATCGTGGCCGCGGTGCTCGAGGAAGAGCCACGTGTGGAGCGACTGATGGCCGAGGTGGCCCGTGTCGAGTCGCATGCCCGTCTGGCAGCCCGACGTTTTGGGGAGCAGATCGGCATGGCTGGCCTGTCCCGACTGGTGCCGGTCGAGCGGGCCGTCGATGCCGCCGGCGACGCCTCGGCAGAACTCCTCCTCCCCGAGGGATTCGCCCTTTCGTTCGCGCCGTTGCACAGCCGTGCCCGCTCCTGCAGCCGCGCCTCCCGCGAGGTCTCGGCGGCCAAGCGGGCGGTGACCGAAGCCAAGGGCGAACTCGAAACGATCCGCGGCGTCGTTTCCGGGGCCGGCTCGCACCTCGGAGGAATGACGATCGCCGAGGCGATCGAGGAGGCAAGTGGCCGCGCCTCGACGCTTCGCAATCGCATCGCAATGGCCACTCGTGTCGATGAACTGGACGACTCGCTGGCGAACCTCGAGCGGGAAGTGGCGCATTCGATGGAAGGACAATTACTGCCCCTTGGCTGGCTCATCCCACTGGGGGGCCTGTTCGTTGTCGGCGCGGGCATGCTGCTTTCCGGGCTCCTGCTTCCCACAAGCGTGACCGGGGCACTGGCCTACGCCATCGCGGCCCTCGGATTGGCAGGCACGGGGCTGGCATCGGTCACGACGTGGTCGCTGGACCGCGCCGCGTCGACGCGGCTGGAAGCGGCCCGGCAACAATACGACATGGTGCACACCCAGAGGGAGGAGGCGGCCGCCCAACTGGCCCAACTTGATGCGACCATTCCCGGCGACACCTCCCAGCCACTCGACCGCAAACTCGCTGCCATTCAGGCGGAAGTCGATCGACTGGAGGGCTTGGCGGGCCGGGAAGGTTCGATGCACATGCTCTCCGATCGGCTGACGATCGCCCGCCAGGAACTCAAGCAGGCCTTGGCGCACCGCAAGTCGGCACGGCTCCGTTGGCAGCGGTCACTCGAGCAGCGCGGTCTTCCAGCCACGCTCATGCCTCGTGATGTCCGCATGATTGAGATGCACCGCCAGTCGCTCCTCACGCTTGACGACGATCGTCGCCGTCTGTCTGAGGAAGCCCGCCAGAAGCGGGATGAACTGGCGGAATGGTCGCATCGGATCGACCAGGTGATGGTTGAATGCGACCTCGTTCCGGAAGGATCGCCTCTCGACCATCTTCGCCAGTTGCGAGAACGACTGGATGCCGACAGCCGGGCCGTGCGGCTCCGGGCCACCGCCCTGCGGCGGCTGGAGCGGGCCCGCTCCCAGCATCGCCGGGCACTCAAACAGATCACCCTGGCCGAACGGGGGATTCAGCAATTTTACAGCCGCTGGGACGTGGCGACGGAGCCGGAATTTCTGGCCAAAGTCGACCGGCGACCACTCTACCGACAGGCCCGTCGCGACGCCGAGGCGGCTGAAGCTGCCTGGGTGGAGGCCCGCCGGGTTGTCACCGAGCCTCATGACCTTGAGCACTGGCTCGCTGAAACGATAACGCTGCCACTGGAAAAACGGCTGGCCGACGCGTGTGCCGCCACCGATCGTCTGCGCGAAACACTCATCGTGGCCGAGGATCGTCGGGGAAGCGTGACCAAGCGACTCGAGGCGGCGGCCCGGGATCACTCGAGTGAGCCGCTCCAGGCC
>JAQBZA010000093.1 GCA_027622795.1 Planctomycetota bacterium
GCCCAGGCAATCCGTGACGTGGCGTGCGAGCGGGGCTTTTGATTCGCGTCGCAGCAGCCTTCCGTGGCGAGTCCGCCGCCCCCGCCGATGCCGAGGGTGCCGGACAGCCCGGTGTCTTTCCCGGAGTGCAGGCGGATCAGAAAGATCAGCACCCCCGAGATGATCACCTGCAGGATTCCAAGCAGCGTGCACACGGTCACGCAGGGTAGCCAGCCCCCAAAAACCCCGCTCCGCTGTCCTTTGCCCTAAAGAACGAGGGTTTCGGAAGGAGGAGCGGAATGGTCGCCGACAAACTGCTCTGCCCTGTTGCGCCGGTTGACAAAGTTCACAAACTTGAAAGCGAGTGTTACAATTCCCGGGAGTCTGCCGAGGAGGAATTGAATGGACGCAGTGGCGGATAGCCACGATCAGGAGCCGGTGGTAGAGCTCAACGCGGCGACCTGGAAGGACAGCAAGCGCTACGCCTGGCTGCTCGGGCTGATCATTCCCTTCGCGCCGTTCATCGCCTGGGCGAGTGTCGCGGTTACCGGCTTCGAGGGCTTCTGGTTCGTCGGCCCGCTGTTCGTCTTCGGCGTCCTCCCGCTCCTTGACATCGCGATCGGGGTCGATCCCTCCAACCCGCCTGACAGCATCCTTAAGTGGCTGGAGCAGGACCGCTACTACCGCTGGTGTACGTACCTCTTCATCCCGGTCCAGTACGCCGGCCTCGTCTTCGCCTGCTGGCTCTGGTCGAGCGGCGACCTGAGCGGGCTGGAGGGCATCGGCCTGGCGCTGACCATGGGCGTTGTCGGCGGCATCGCGATCAACGCTGCGCACGAGCTCGGCCACAAGCGCGACAGCCTGGAGAAGTGGCTGAGCCGCGTCGCCCTCGCCCAGACCGGCTACGGGCACTTCTACATTGAGCACAATCGCGGCCACCACGTGCGCGTCGCGACCCCCGAGGACCCGGCCAGCTCGCGGCTGGGCGAGAGCTTCTGGGCCTTCCTGCCTCGCACCGTCGCCGGCAGTCTCAGGTCCGCCTGGGGGATCGAGTGCACCCGCCTCGACCGGCTCGGTAAGTCGCACTGGAGCCTCCACAACGACCTCGTCGGCGCCTAGACGATGACCGTCGTGCTCTTCGCGGCCCTGGCGATCGGCTTCGGCCCGGTCGTCCTGCCCTATCTGCTGATCCAGGCGGTGCTCGGCTTCTCGCTGCTCGAGGTCGTCAACTACCTGGAGCACTACGGGCTCCTGCGTCAGAAACAGGAGGACGGCCGCTACGAGCGCTGCCGCGCCGAGCACAGCTGGAACAGCAACAGCATCGCCTCCAATGTGCTGCTCTACCACCTCCAGCGGCACTCCGACCACCACGCCAACCCGACCCGCCGCTACCAGGCCCTGCGCCACGTCGAAGAAGCGCCGCAGCTGCCCACCGGCTACGCCGGGATGATCGTCCTTGCCTGGATCCCGCCGCTCTGGCGCCGGGTAATGGACCACCGTCTGATCGAGCACTACGGTGGCGACGCCAGCCGCGCCAACATCCAACCCAGCGCCCGCAAGCGCATCCTCGCCCGCTACGGAGGTGCAGCATGAGCTTCCGGCGCGGCTTAGGGATCTGCGGGGTCCATAAAGCGCACCGGAAGGGGTGGGGCCGCTCGTGAGTCGCTGGCGCTGCCCGGGGTGCGGCTACGTCTACGACGAGGAGCAGGGGCATCCGCGCGAGGGGTTCCCGCCGGGAACGCCGTGGGGCGAGGTGCCGGACGACTGGGCGTGTCCCGACTGCGGCGTGCGCGACAAGGTCGACTTCGTGGCGGCCGTCGAGCAAAATGATCGCGGCATCGCTGCTCGTCGCCGCCCGGTGGATGGCTGACCATCAGGCAACTCCGGTGATCCATCAATTCGGCTTCCGAGGCGCGGCGGGAGAAATCATTCACCGTCAGCCCGCTCCGGCTCGTCGAGTGGCTTGACGACCGCGATCAACTCCAGCGTGCCGAAATAGAACTGCCGGCTCGACACCTCCACAAAACCGACTCGCGCCAACTCCTCTCGCAGCGCGACGCGATCGGGAAAGTGCCAAAGCGACTTGGCGATGTAGGCATACACGGCCGGCTGACCATGGAGCACGAGTCCCCAGAACCCGCCCCAGACGTAGAGCACGGCGTGTGCCAGCCGCTGCCACAGCCAGTTGGGGGATTTCGAGAAGTCGAGGAAGGCCGCCGTGCCTCCGGGACGCAGCACGCGATGGATTTCCTGCAGGGCGACTGGTAGCGAGGGGGCGTTTCGCAGGGCGTAGCTCCCCGTGACGATGTCGACGCCGTCGACCGGGAACGACAGCCGATGCATATCGCCCAGCTCCAGCGACACGTTGGGGAACTGGTTCTTTGCCCGGGCGATCGCGAGCATTTCCGGCGTGAGATCGACCCCGCACACCGTGCCTCGGGGATACCGACGGGCCAGGGCGAACGCGACATCTCCCGTACCGCAGGCGAGATCGACGCAGACCGGAGAGCCACCGTGTGGCGCCGCTTCCCCGTCAGGCAACGAGTCGAGCAGCGCACGCTTCCAGGCCTGGTCGCGACCGAGCGAGAGCGCCCGTGTCACCAGGTCGTAGCGGCGTGCCACCTCGGCAAACAGGATTTCGTTGTAGTCGCGCTTGGCCTCGGGAACGCGAAGGTAGTCCGTCTGTTCGGATGGCAACTTCGACACGGGGATGAGGCTCACCGGGATGTTGGGGAAGGAGAAGACGCCGAACAGCTATCGCCGCGGCCCGGACGTGATTGGACGTGGACGATTGAGCCAGCGAATCACGGGAGTCGCCAGGAAGGGCAGCCGGCCCAGCAGGGTCACGTTCAACTCCGTGAGACGTTGGTAGCGCAGACTCTGCGTCACGAGGCGACAGAGCCGCATTCTACCTCGCAGCAGTCGCCCGCGCTCGGCGATCCAGCGTCGGGGCAGATCGGCGGAGTAGTGCCGGGCGGCCTGATGAGCGATTCCCGAAACAGCGGCCCCCGAGGCCAGGGCCCAGGCCATGCCCTCCCCCGTAAAGGGCTCGATGTAGCCGGCGGCGTCGCCCACGAAAAAGATGCGGTGAACGGCCGGTGGCGACGTGCGGCACGACAGCAGCGTCGTGCCCTGCCAGTTGAGGTCGCGAACCGCCTCGAATTTAGGCAGGGGAGACTGGTGGAGAATCCGTTGCACCGTTTCGCCCGGGCCCCAGCGTTTCACCGCCGCCGGTTCGAGCGCCGCAGCGAGCTCCAGATTTCCATTTTCCACCTGCAGCCCGCCGATGTAGCCCTCGCGGCCCACAACAATCTGGATCGTGCCCGCCTGGTATCCCTCCGGCACGAGCGACGTCGTCGCCGACACCCCGATGCGGGAACGGGGATTCACCGAGTGGGTGCAGCCCGGAGTCTGCCGCGCCAGCCGTCCGGCGAGCCCATCGGCAGCCACGATGACGCGCGACACGATCTCGATCTCTTCGCCATCGCGAGTCAGACGCAAGCGGCACCGGTCGTCGTCCACGCCGATCAGGTGAGCTTCCGTCCGCAGCAGCAGCGATGCGCCCGCGGCGGTTGCCTCGCGCGCAAGTTCAGCATCCAGCCAGTGCCGCGACAGGGCGGCTCCCGTGGGAAGCGGAAGATAGGCGTGCCGCCGGCCCGCGGCCATAAACACGCCCCGGACCGCAGGGGCCCGGCTGGCGGCGATCAGGGAGTCCAGTCCCAGGTGCGCGAGGCTGGCCAGGGCGTTGGCATTGAGAAAACAGCCGCAGACTTTGCGACGCGGAAAACTCGCCTTCTCGACGAGCAACACCCTGCTCCCGAGCCGTGCCGCCTCCCGGGCCGCGACGGATCCCGACAATCCGGCCCCCACCACCACGACATCCCACAGGTCACGGCCGGCATCGGTGATGGAAATCGCGTCGGGGACCGTGGCCTGGGGCTGCATCTTCAAATTCCGAAAAAGAAGCTGGATCGACGCTGGAAGCGTCATGGTACTTCAGCGAGCCTCCACAGACGCGAGAGTTCCTGTGATCGGTCATCGCAGCGGCGAGCGAGCTTTGCGGGCGTGCCCCATGTACATGATCTGCGTGGAGGGAAACCGGCCGAACGTGAAGTCGAGCCGCCAGCCGATGCCCACTGGCGCAAGGCCAACGATCGGCCCCACCTCGTAGCCACGATCGACGAGCTTCCGGGAAAGCTCCGCCGGCGTGATGAACTTCGCGGGATCGTGTGTCCCGCGGGGCAGCAGGCGGAGCACCGATTCACCGAGCCCGACGATGACGACCTTGGCGAGGAGGGTGCGATTGATCGTGTCAAAGAGAAACAATCCCCCCGGCTTGAGCACGCGAGTGATCTCGCCCAGCACTAGATCGACGTTTTCGACGTGCTCCAGCACGTCCACGCAGACCACGCAGTCGACGGCCTCGTCCGGAAGGGGAATGCGCTCGCCAACGCCGACGTGGTAGTCGATGGGGAGGTTTTCGAGCCGCGCATGCTCGCGGGCGGCCAGCACCGCCGGACCAGATGGATCCACGCCGATGACGTCGGCGCCCGCGCGGGCCAACGCCTCCGCCATGAACCCGCCGCCACAGCCGACTTCGAGCACGCTCTTGCCGTTCCAAGCCCCGACGACCTGCGTGAAATGCCGCATTCTCGCCGGCACGATGTTCTGCAGGAGGCGGAGGAATCTCTGCGATCCATCCCACCAGTTCCGCGCATACGTGCTGTAGATCGTCACCTCGTCGCGCATGTCATTTCGCCTTGATCGATCTCGCGACGGAGCGGCCGGCCGCGGCCACGGCAGCCAGAAGGGGACACGCGCCTGGTATCGCGCAAACCGTTCGCCGTGGATGTCGGCGAACCGTGACTCTTTCAGGAGCGGTCCGGCCACGCAATAGGCCGTGAGCGAGACCGCCACGGCGAGTTGGTCGGGCGTCCAGGTCGGCACCGTCCACAGGGTGAGCGCGAAGGCGACGTAAATCGGCTGCCTGACGATGCGAAACAGCCCCGACTCGGGCATCGGCGGGTAGACCGGCTTCGTGCCCCGAAACACCGCGAGCCAGCCGAGCCAGCCTGCTTGCAGCGCGAGCCCGGCGTCCATCATGGCCTTGCCGAGCAAGAGCCACGACGCCGCATAGAGCGCCGTGAGGACGACCAGCGCCGCTCCCTTCGCCTGCCACCAGACAATCCCCGAGGGCGACCAGCCCGCAAACAACAACAGGGTCTGGGTGGACGCGATGGCGACGTACGTCGTCGACGCCAGATCGCGGCCGAACCCGGCGGGCGCGAGGCGGGCGAGCACTGTGCGGCCGCCTTTGGACAGCAGGAAGGAGTGCAGGACTGCGAACTGGGCGAGCAGCATGCCGTTGGCCAGCAGGCTCCACGGCGGCGACAGCCTCCCCCCGCTCCGGCTCATGCCGAAGTACATCATTGCGATCATCGTCGTGATGCCGGCAAAGAACATCGCGTGGCACACGATGCCGTAGCCAAGAGCGATGAGATGTCGAATCAGAACGGACAACGACGTGACCTTTCCCGATTCCGCGGGCGCGGGCAGCAATGGATCGAGCGGCAGGATCGTGTGGACGCTCCGGAGGCCGCCGAACCGCTTGGTAAGGAGAATAGTGCGGATTCCTCACCGTTGCGAAAAGGGGGGGCGGTGCGTGGACATCAGAAGCCGGCAGTCGGCCATGATCCACTCTCGACGCGAGCCCGAGTGGACGCTCAACATGACAATCATCCTTCTTGCAATGCCCGTCGACGAGAATTACGCCAAGGGGTCGTAGCTGAGAAGGCCTGCGGTTAGAAAAAGTCGGATCTTTCACGCAGGGCCAAGGATGCCTTCTTCGTCAAAGCATGGTGGTCAGACCGTGTCGCAGAGGCGTTTCTGGGCCGATGCCTCAGCGGCGAGGCTCTTTCGCGTGAGTCTCACATCCCTCATGGTGTTGATGGTGCCACTGCCCTGGGTGGTGCTGGCTGCCCTTGCCACGCTGGGCGCGCAGTCAACCACGCCTATTGAGTGGGTGCCAGCTTCTTTCCCGGCACGACAGGCGTATGCACGGTTCACAAGCGAGTTTGAGAGCGGCGACGTGGTGGTCGCCTCGTGGCCGGGGTGCAGACTGGGCGAACCTGCCATCGCTCGCGTCATCGACGCGGCCACTGGGACGTCGGCGCCCTGCAATGCCGGCGGCGAGCCCTGGTTTGAATCGGTCACCACGGGGCAGCAGGCGCTCGACAGGCTCACCATGCCGCCGCTTGCGCTCGATCTCGAGACGGCCATCGAACGGCTCAAGGGAGTCCTCGTGGGCCCCGATGGCAGCCGCACCTGCCTGATCATCGGTTTCACACCGGCTGGACTGGCTGATCGGCTGCGTGCCGTGGCATGGATTCGGAATGTGCTTCTCCACATGGCGGAACCCGACCCCGACGCGATTCACCTGGCCGGACCGGTGATCGACAATGTCACCGTGGATGCCGCCAGCGATGAGAGCCTTCGGGTGTATGGCGGGCCCGCCGCCGTGCTCGTGTTCGCCCTCACCTGGCTTGCCCTGCGCTCGTTTCTCTATGCCATGGTGGTGTTTGTCCTGTCGCTCGGGTGCGTGGGGCTCTCGTTTGCATCGCTTGCGGCCTGGGGCGATCGGATGAACCCCGTGCTCATCGTGATGCCCCTGCTCGTACTGACACTCGGTGTCGCCGGGGGCATCCATCTCGTGAATTATCTCGTGGACGCCTATCAGCAAGGGCCTGCCCGAGGGGCGGCGTGGCGGGCCGTGAAGGTGGCCTGGCTGCCTTGCAGCCTTTCGGCAGGCACGACAGCGCTTGGCCTCGCGTCCCTCGTGATGAGCGATCTCGAGCCGATTCGCGTGTTTGGATTCCACGCTGCCATCGGCGTGCTGGGAACGGTTGTGGTGCTGTTTCTTGTGCTGCCGGGCATCTTCGCCCGCTGGCCGATCCGGCAGCGGGTCGCCGGCAGTTCACGTCGCACACCGGCTGCTCCTGTGGCGGGCTGGGTAACGCGGTGGGCGGGGCTGATCGTGCCGGCGGCGGTGGCAGCCTTGGCAGTGGCGGCCTTGGGGATTCCGGGCATCCGCACCTCCGTGGGCATCGACACGTTGTTCACACCTTCGAGCCGCGTGATCCGCGACTACGCCTGGCTCGAGCATGAGATTGGCCCGCTCGTGCCGGTCGAGGTGGTGGTGCGGTATGCCGCCGACACGGAGGCGCGGCCGGCCGAGCGGCTCGATATCGCGAGGGAGATTGGCGAGGCACTCGAAACGCTGCAGCCTGTGAAGGGCGTGGCATCTGCCGCCTTGCTTCTCCCCGAGTTGCCCGACTCATCTCCAGCGGTGACGGCCGTCCGGAAAGTAGTGGTAGCCAGACGGCTGGAGGCGGCCCTCGCACGCCTCACGGACATGCACCTCATCCGTCAGCAGGAGGGAGAGCAGCTCTGGCGGGTGACGGCGCGAACCTCGGCACTCGCAGGCCTCGACTTCGGTGACTTTCTTGAAACCGTTCGTCAGGTCGTGGAGCCGATTGTGACGCTTCATGGCGGCGCCGGCCGCGGCATCACGGTCAACTACACAGGGGCCATGCCACTCATCGACGCGATCCAGAGAACGCTCCTCCGCGACCTTTTCGTGAGTTTTCTCTCCGCGTGCGGCGTGATCTCACTGGTGACGATGGCTGTGGAGCGAGGCGTGCTGGCCGGGATGATCGCCATGGTGCCCAACATGTTTCCGATCCTTCTGCTCTTTGGACTCCTCGGCTGGACGCACGCGGCGCTCGACATCGGCAGCGTCATGACGGCATCGGTGGCTCTTGGCATGGCTGTCGACGGTACGTTTCACTTCCTGACGTTCTTCAGGCATTCCCTTCGAGACAAGCCGTCCGCTGAAGGGCGGCCGGATCGGATCGCGGCCGTGCATGCTGCTTTTGAGCACGCCGCGGGGCCGCTCGTGCAGTCATCGCTCGTGTGTGGCATCGGCATCCTCGCCTTTGCGCCCAGCCCGTTTGCCCCAACTCGGCATTTCGCCTGGATGCTGTCGCTGCTGGTCTGCGCGGCACTCGCGGGCGACCTCGTCGTGCTGCCGGCTCTTCTCACCACCCGCGCTGGCCGATGGTTTCGGCCGTCGCGGTCGGCCTGAGTCTCAGGCCTGGTGGCCCGCCTGTTTCGTGGCAAGCGGGTCGTGAGCGGGAGCGGGTCGCCCTCACGCGCGGTACAGCGGCCTGGCCGTTCTTCGCCACCCTGCGGGCCCTCCAGTATGCTGTCGGCCACGATGATCGACCCTCTCGCACGATGCCGATTGCAGCCCTGGCCCGTCTCCCTCCTGGCGGCTGTCGTCGCCGCGGGCGGATGTGCTGCTGCTGTCCAGCCCGCTGCCGCTCCCCCTGGAGCACCGGCCAGCCAGGAGAGCCCCGCCGGGCCACCGGCCGCGACCGACCCCTTCGACCCGGTGCGGATCCTGCAGTGCGAGGCGGAACTAACCGGCACCGCTCCCTGGGGCCACTGGGGCGATCAGCCGGATCGGTATGTCGCCTGGTCGAACCACTCGAATCGGCTGATTCCGGTCTACACCTTCGGCATCGATCTCAAGGCGGTCGCCGGCGAGCGGAGCGTCTATCGCGATGAGGCCCGGCTCCGGGAACTCTATGGCCGCCTGCCCGAGGAGACGCTCAACCCCGCGGCCGACTACTTCGACCAAACCGACATCGCCGAACTGCAACTTGCCGCGGCCGAGGCGGGGAAGAAGTACATCGTGGTGGTCGTGTTCGACGGCCTCGACTGGGTGACGACGCGGACGGCGGCGATCGCGACCACCGGCCGCGTCGCCTACGCCGAGGGCCGGGGCAGCGGCCTTGCCTTCCAGGATTATCGCGGCTGCCCCACCGACTACGGCCTCTGCGTGACCAGCCCGGCAAACGCCGGCACCGAGGTCGATCCCGATGCTCAGGCGGTCAAGAACCCGGGTGGCAATACGCCGGGCGGTTACGATCCCGCCCGCGGTGGCAGCACGGCCTGGGAGTCGCGGCCCAATCTCTCCTATCTGATTGGCCGCGACCGCGACCTTCCCCATGCCGTCACCGACTCGGCGGCCTCGGCGACGTCGCTGTTCGTCGGCTGCAAAACCTACAACGACGCGATCGGCGTCGATGCCGCCGGCCGGCCCCTGGAGTCGGTGGCCCGCCGGCTCCAGCAGCAGGGCTACGCCGCCGGCGTGGTGACGAGCGTGCCGATCTGCCATGCGACGCCGGGGGCCGCGTATGCCAACAACGTCACCCGCGACGACTATCAGGACATCGCCCGCGACCTGCTTGGGGAGCCCTCCGTGAGCCACGCCGCGCCGCTGCCGGGCCTCGATGTCGTGATCGGGGCCGGCTTCGGCGTGACGGCCGACGACGACTCGGCCCAGCAGGGCCGCAACTACGAGCCGGGCAACAAATACCTGGCCGGCTCGACGCGGGCGGCGATCGATGCGGCCGCCGGCGGCCGGTATCTCGTGGCGGAGCGGACGGCGGGCCGCAAGGGCGGCGAGTTGCTGAAGGCCGCGGCCGCCGAGGCTGCCGAGCGGGGCGTGCGGCTGTTCGGCTTTTTTGGCACCCCCCAGGGCAACCTGCCGTTTCAGACGACCAACGGCGACTTCGATCCCGGCAACTGCAACCCCGAGCCGGAGGGCGGCCCCGACGAGGATCGGCTCCGTAAAAAATATGGCTCGCACATCCACTACAGCGA
>JAQBZA010000094.1 GCA_027622795.1 Planctomycetota bacterium
AAGCCGGGGGCGGCCGCCAGGTCGAGCCGGTTGGCGGCAAGAATCGCGTCGACGTCGCCGCGGATGCGGGCGGCAGCAGCCCGGAGGCAGGCGGCCTTGTGGGCGGAGGTGACTCCGGCAAGATCGATCGCAGCCCGCCGGGCCCGAGTGGCAAGGTCGCGACAATGATCAGCAAGGACGGTCATGTCCCAATCGTAGCAGACTGCACGAATGCCGCCCGCACCTGAGTGACCGCATGGACTCGCACGATCTGAACCCCAGCCGCAGCAAGATCGCCGGCCATTCGGGCCGTGGCGGCATCGAGTTCGTCGCGGGTCGCCGGGCGGCCGAGAGCCTGCTCGATCGCCTTGCCAATGAAGCCCTTGCGGGAGTGGCCGACAAGGATCGGGGTGCCGAGATCGAGGAAGCGGGCCGCCTGGGCCATGAGTTCACGGTTGTGGGCATGGGTCTTGCCAAACCCAATCCCGGGATCGAGGCAGATTTTTTCCAGCGGGATGCCGGCCGCCAGCAACGCATCGCGGCGGGCGGCGAGGTAGGCATGGATCTCGGCCACGACGTTGTCGTAGCGAGGGTCATCCTGCATCGTCTGTGGAGTGCCCCGCATGTGCATGGCGCAGATTCCGGCGCCGGTTGCGCGGGCCACATCGAGCATCTCAGGATCACCCTCGAGGCCGGTCACATCATTGATGATCTCGGCACCCAGTTCGATCGCTCGCCGGGCCACAACCGCCTTCGACGTGTCGATCGAGATGGGCAGGCTCGACTCTTCAGCGAGCCTTCGAACAACCTCTGCCACCCGTCGCAATTCCTCGTCAGCGGACACGGGTGTCGAATAGGGACGCGTGCTCTCGCCACCGACATCGAGGATGTCGGCCCCATCGGCAGTGAGCTGTAGTCCGTGGGCCACCGCCGCATCAACCGAGTCGTGCCGGCCGCCATCAGAAAAACTATCAGGCGTGACGTTGACGATCCCCATCACCAGCGGCCGCCGCCGGCTGATGCAAGCCTGCGGCAACTCAAGCCGCAGGGTGCGAAGGTGCCAGTGGGATGGCAAAGTGGGCATTGGCATGCCAGTTACGATAGCACCCACGTCCAAATGCCCGAACAGGCTCAGTGTGCGAGCTGGTAAACGTCACTGCAATTCGATGTTGTGGACCTGCGTTCCGGCGCCTGTCACCTCATACGTCAGCCCAGCTGTTTCCAGGAGGCCGTACTTCTCGGGAATAAAGACCTGTGGGCCCGAACTCGACGGGTTGTCGGCACTCACGCCATCCGGTCCAGCGACCGGCTTTGCCGGCCCTGTTATCGCGACGGCGACCCCTCCTGGTACCGCCCCGTCAATGCGATACGTGCCGTCGGGAGCGATCGGTGACTGAAGGAGCATTCCCTCTGCCGGCTGAAACATCACAAAGCCCGACGTCAGCGGTTGTCCCTGAAAAGTAACCTTCCCGCTCACGCTTGCACCTGATGGACCACAACCCACAATCGCCAAGAGACAAAGCCCCACAACCGTAAAAAGCAACTGTCTCATTTATTTTCGCTTCCTTCCCGCTTGAGGCTAAAAATCACCGATCACTTCGCCGTCGGCCACCTGAACGAGACGCCACCAGGTGTCAGCAGCGATATCCTTGTTGATCGACCGAATGCTCCCGTCTCCCATTGCCACGTTCATCACGCCCGGATGGGCAGAGGCGGTCGAACGTCCTGAGTTACACCCACTCTGCCGTTGTACTTGTTGAGGAACAGACGCAGTTCCTGTTGAAATCGCGCCAGTACCGTCATCCCGCGCCCCACCGCCAAAAATTGGCATCCAATGGAGGTTCCAGCTGCCGTGAGACCATATCGTCCCTTCATTTCCGCACTTTTGCAGTGACTCAGCAAATGCGAGTGTTTTTGATGTGCCATCCTGCATGTCACGGAGCGTTTTGGCAGGGGCATTCTTAATCGGCTGCCGGTTGGCAAAGGTCTGGAAGTTCATCTCGTAGGAAGAATATGTCCAGTCAGCGTTGTGCGTCTTGTTGCTGCTCGTGGAATCGCTTGGGCAGACGAACTCCTTTATCACCTGGCCTCGCACTGCACGGTTGCCCGTGCCGTTTGTAATCCGACTGTTGGCGTAACTATCGCCTTGAGCGGCATCGAATAAGGCCGTCTGCTCGACGTACGGGAGTAAGTAAAAGAACAGAGTGCCGCGGCGCAGTGGCGTTCCTTGATCCTCATAGGCCGGAGGGAAAGCCTGCCGGGAGTCGTGGTAGTTGTGAGATGCGAGGCCAAGTTGCTTCATCTGGTTGATGCACGACGTGCGGCGAGCGGCTTCGCGGGCGGCTTGGACCGCCGGCAGGAGGAGACCGATCAAGACGCCAATAATCGCGATCACCACCAAAAGCTCAACGAGCGTGAAACCAGATCGACCCCTTCGTAGTGGATGCATAAGACTCTTCCTATTCGCGTAATGAACTAAGTAAAATGATGAAAAATCGTATCTCACTCTAGACTCTGGGTACTCCGCCCCCTGCATCGAAACATGCAACCCAGCCATTTGTTATAGCGGTGATCGGCCACCGCGTCAACCGAATCTCGCCACGGGAAATTGATCGAAGGAATTTCCTGTCGCGCTTCACCGCTTCCAGCGGTGTTACCAGGGTTCTTCCATGAGGCCGACGATCTGGCGGGCCATCCGCTGGATGCCCTCCTGCTGTGTGCTTACGACCGAGCGGCCGTACTCTGGCACCAGCATCGCAGCCTGCCCGACATCGACGCTGGCTGCCGGCACCGGCACGGCACCTGAGGCCAAGACGGCTCCGCCTCGGTCGGCCCAGGTGACAAGCGTTTGGATGTTCATCTCCACCTGTCGCGACTGGTCGGTGGGGCTCTCCACCACCATGCGCTTGGTGTCGGCGACGATGCGGCCGGTGAGCACGCTGTCGGCCCCCGCGGCCGACCCAACCACCTTGAAGGGGGTGCGTTTCTCGATCTCCTTGCAGACCGCTTCGGTCAGTCGCTCGCCGAGATCGATGCCCGGTGTGGTGCGGAAGCTGTCGGACTGAAAGACCGGCACATAGATCGTCCGCACGTTGGGCGCGTAGAGTGTGTTGTTGCCAAACCGGTACCCCGCGCAGCCGGTGGCCACCAGTGCGATCGTGGCGATGATGAAGCCGCAGCGGGCTGCGGAAGAACGTGCCATCGTGGTACCCGGTGCGGCCTGCCTCGGCCGGCCCACTAACGAATCTGTGGCCCGGCCCCCGAGTCATCCTGGCGAGCAATCATCTCATCGGCCTCGGCCATGGCGTCGAGTTCCGCCTCTTTTAGGGAATCGGGGTTGAACAGTTGCGTGAGCATCGGCAGCGGGTTGTCTGAAACATCCTCGAGCCCTTCGATCTCACCGAGTTTCGAACGGGCCCGCTCAGCGAGCATTGTTTTCGGATAATCGCGGGCGATCATCGCGTAGTAGATGCGGGCCGCGGAATAGTGTTTGCCCTTGGAATAAAACTCGGCTCGCGCCCAGTGTCGAGTCGCCTGCTGGGCCGCGATCTCGGCCCGGGCCTTCATCACGCGCTCTTCATCCTCGGCGGAGAGTTGATCGGGAAACTGCACGAGCACCTGGTCGGCGAGTAATTCAGCCTCGTCAAGGACACCCCCTTCGTACGCGGCCCCCTGATAGGCTTGGAGCTTGGATTGTAGGCCAAACAGGTGGGCTGCCAGCAGGAAGTCGCTGTCGGGGTATTCGGTGCGGAGGAGTTCGTAGAAATAGTCGGCATCGAGCCACTGGCGGTCGACGAAGTGGGAATTCGCCGTCGCCATGATGCTGTCATCCGCGAGGTCACCGCGGGGATCGTTGAGCCGCACGTGCTCGAAGGCCTTGAGAGCACGCCCCGGAGTGTCAAAAAGCGGCCGGCTGCGGTCGACGAGATTGGGCACGATCACCGGCAGGTGAAGCTGCTCGTCGATGGCGAGCCAATACTGACCGATCAGAAACTGCCGCTGGGCGACCCGGTCGAGGTAGCGGGTGTTGGCATATTTCTTCACAAGCTCGGTGTAGGCGTCTTCGGCCTTTGGGTACTGGTCGGTGAAGAACAGGCATTCGGCGAGTTGCCACATGGCATCCTCCTCGATCACCGAGTCGGGCCAGCGGTCGATCGCTTTCTTGTAGAATGAAATCGCCTTCTTGTACTTGCCCTGCCGAAACAATCCGTCGCCTTCCGTGAGGGCTTCGCGAGCTACCGGCTCATTGGGACCACGGCCGGTCATTTTCTTCCACTGCTTGCGGATGGTTTCACCTTTGAAGAGGTTGAAGCCGGCGTCTGCGGATGCAGCGACATATTCCGACGAGAGCACGTCAGAATCGGCATCCTCGCCGAGTTCCTCAGCCAGATGATCCTCCTTCGCCTTGGCGGCGGCATCTTCGCCTGTCCACGGCCACTTGGGCATCTGCAGCGTCGCACAGCCGCTGCTCAGGGAAGTAGCGATCATCAGGAGGGCTGCGATCCAGCGGGCTGCCCGAAGACGGCGACCGAGAAGATTGGCGAAATAGGTATTCATGATCGCGCGGAGTTCGCCTCCGGCGGCCTTCGGCAGGTGAAGCTGCTGCCACGCGTCTCGTGAGCCCGCCAGCAGCCTGAGTCCGGCCATCGCGTCGCGGGAGATCGAGATGACCGACCGCTTGCCGGAACGGCACGCCGAGCAGAGCACGCCGCCGTCGAGCATGCCAAAAAATGTACGGGTGGATTCGCCGACCGCTGCCTGGCACTCCGCACAGCGGAAGAGAGCCGGCCCGTGGCCGACAATCCGCAGAAGCTCCAGCTCAAAATGGAGCACCGCAGTCCGTACGGTGTCGTCGTCAGGCGCATCATCGGCCACCTCAGCCATGGTTTCAGATGACGTGGCCGGGCGGGGGCTGGAGAGCGTGCGGAGCGTGGCGTGCGCGGCATCAAAGAGGTCGGGCTGTGGGTCGGCGTCAGCCGTAAGAGCGTCGAGCAGTTCCACGACATACAAAGCTCCATGAAATGCTTTCAGACTGCCAACGCGAAACCGATCCTCGAGCGTGGCTTCCGTCAGAACATCGAGCCCGCCTGAGAATTTCCGGAGGACGAGTACCTGACAGGCTGAAAGCAGGTCAAGGGCGGCATCGAAACCGCTCTTCGGTCGCCACGCGCCCTTTGCCAGCCCCCGCACCTTGCCAAGCTCACGGGTGTAGAGCGTGGCCACGCAGCTCGTCTCACCGAACGGGATGGAGCGAATGACGATGGAGCGTGCCTTCTCAGCCGGCATGGTTGTGTGCCTTCGCGGAGCTGCCGCCCGCGCCGTGGTTATGGTTGGCGGCGGACCGCCGGCCGGGGCGGAACCGGCAGTCCAGCCATTTTCATAACGCTTCGTTCGCGAATTCGCATCCGACGGCGGTCTTCAGTGGCGCGGTCATCATGACCGGTGAGGTGGAGAATGCCGTGAACGAGGTAGTAGGCCAGTTCCAGGTGTGGTGTCCAGCCCGTGCGGCCACAAGCCAGCTGGCGTGCCTCTCGAGCTGCCGTCTCGGCACTCATCACGATGTCACCACGCAGCACAGATTCCCCGGGCATGCCGAGGTCAAATGTGATGACGTCTGTCGGGGTGGGATCGCCGAGCCATTCCTCGTGGAGGGCCGCAATGCGGCGATCGTTGACCACGAGAACAGAGAGTTCTGCCCGTGGGATTCTCTCGGCAGCGAGGGCGGCCCGTGCCACCGTGGCGAGTCGCCTCACATCGACAGGCACCGCCCGCTGCCGGTTGGAGATCTCAACGGTGATGTCCGCCGCAGCGGAGTGAGCACCGGGAGCGTTGCGAGCCACGGTTAGGCTGTCCTCTGGTCGGGATACTTCACCCGGCCGTGATAGACCGCCGTGAGGCTCTTCACAAGACTCTGCTCGATCAGCTCGAGATCTTCGAGCGTGAGTCCGCAGTCATCGAACTGTCCGTCGAGGAGCCGCTTCATGGCGAGATCATGCACAAGGCTGGCAATGCGGGAAGGGGTTGGCTCAGTGAGGGCCCGGCTGGCACTCTCGGCCGCGTCGGCAAGCATCAACACTGCCGACTCACGGGTAGCAGGCTTCGGACCAGGATAACGATAGGTCTGCTCATCCACCTCCGGGTCATCGGGGCTGGCCTGCTTCCGCTCCGTGGCCCGGCGATAGAAATATTCCACGAGCGTTGTACCGTGGTGCTGGGCGATCAAGTCGATGATCGGCCGGGGTAGGTTGTACTGCCGCGCGAGTTCAACGCCCTCCTTCACATGCGCGATGATGATGAGCGTGCTCATCGCAGGCATCAGTGACTCGTGGCGGTTTTCCGCCCCCTGGTTTTCCACGAAGTAGGCGGGCTTGAGCATCTAGCGGATGTCTTGGAAGTAGGCCGCAACGCGAACCAGCAAGCCGCGGGCGCCGATGGCGTCGGCGGCGGCCTCACCGATGCTGGCCACGTTAATGGAGTGATTGTAGGTGCCGGGCGCACGGCGGACGAGTTCCTGCAGGAGCGTGTGGGCTACGTCGCCCACTTCCAGAAGGCTCAAATCAGTCAGCACGCCAAAGGCGCGTTCGATGAATGGCAGCATGCCCGTCATCAGGAATCCGGCCAGCAGCGTCCAGACGCCGGTACGAGCCGCCTCGTAGAGCAATTGCACGCTGAAGGGCCGCTCCTCAATCAGGTTTGCGCCGAGCTGCGTGCCAAAGGCAACGATGCCGGCCCAGAGGCCCACATAAATCAGCTTGCTGCGACTACGAATGCTCCCCATCCAGAAGATTGCCGCCGCTGAGGCAGCGGTCAGCGTGACGTAATCAGACAGGCCACGGCCCAGGCCGACAACCGCGACAAGAGCCACTTCAGCCACCAGCAGGAGGGCAAGGTCTTCGTCGTAAGCAATGGCAATCGTCATTGCAAAGACCAGCAGAGGGACAATTTCAGCCCGCCAGGCCTCACCAGCTGCAAACATGCAGAGCACGACCGTGGCCACAGACAGGATCACCAATCTGGCGACATCACCAAGATCATTGAGGAGATCGCGATGATGGAGGTGAATATAGAATCCGGCCAGCGTAAACATCGCGACAAACAGGCCGAACAAGGAGGCGGCCCGGCCGGCACGGCTGCGGGCATCCTGCTGATCGACGTATTCATCGTGCTCCCGTTCGAGAAGAGAAAGCGTCTCGGCATTCATCGGCACGCAGGCTTCTGCCAGTACGTCGCCGGCCGCATACCGGACAAACTGAGGCGGAGTCTTCGCGATGGCGTCCTTCTTGGCCCTCGCCGTGGCCTCACGATCAATTTCAAGAGAGCCCGACAATCGCGGTTCTATCCACATCGCCAGACGATCAGCGATTGTTCCCTTCCCGAGTTCCTCCTCGATACGAGCCTTGAGGAGCACCTTGGCCTCGCCGAGAAGCACCGTGGCGACTGGTACGCGGATGGTCTCCACGGTCTCACCAAGAGGGTGGATGTCGATTTCCGTCTGGCTGCCTTCGTCGATGCCGTGCTGAATCTTTTCGAGAACGCCGAGCTTTTCCGCTTCTGCAAACGCCCGGTCAATGGCCTTTTCAAACGCAAGTTGTTTTTCTTTGGAGTCGAGCCGTCCACGAAAAAGCTGAAACTCCTTCTCGGCCTCGCTGATCCGCTTGCGGTTTTCGAGTTCCTCGGGTGACAACTCGGAAGCCACGTCAGGTGGTTTCTTGCTCGTGGATGGGGGACGGTCGAGATTTCCGGCCTCGCCTGTCGAAGGCGCGGTGGCCTCAGCGCCAATATCCGGAGGCTCCGGGGCAACCGGCGCTGGGCTACCGGCGGGGTTCGCCGTGTCTGCGGGGGGTGGCACGGGAATCAATTGAAGTGCCTCTGCAGCGTTGGGAGCAAACTCGAGCCATGCCTCCCGGGACACACCGGCCAGGGTGTCCGACGCGGCAATTTCTAGAACTCTGTTTTTGAGGCCATCGCGGAGGCGGATGATCGGCGCCTTGTCCTGAGAGTAGACAACCCGAACCTGGGCGGCGGCCCGCTCCTGAGCGGTGCGGGTGCGTTCAGGATCGGGCTTCTCAAACGGCACGCGGGCGACGATCCCTCGTGGTGGCACACTGCCGACACGAAATGGCAGCGGCTCAGTCCAGCCGTGCAGCAACACCATGAGCACGGCCGACGCCACAAGGCAGATGGCCAGTCGCATGATGACATCCACCCGTGAGGCGCGCTCGACGAGCCGCATCCAGAACCCCTGCGGGCCCTCGACGGAGGTGCCTCGCTTAACACGGCGACGAACAGAGGAAGGGCCGATGCTCATGGTGGCAACTGACGCTGTCAGCTGTTGTAAGCCTCCACAATACGCTGGACGAGCGGATGCCGAACGATATCCGCGCCGCCGAGTGTGACGGTCGCGCAGCCGGGAACACGCTCCAGCCGCTTCAGGGCATCGATCAGCCCACTGCGACGATTGGGGGGCAGGTCGATCTGCGTCGTGTCACCGGAAATCACCATCTTCGAATGCATGCCGAGTCGCGTGAGAAACATCTTCATCTGTTCAACGGTGGTGTTTTGTGCCTCGTCGAGGATGATGAAAGCGTTGTTGAGCGTGCGGCCGCGCATGTAGGCAAGCGGGACCATCTCGATCACATCCTGCTCCGTGAGCCGCTTGAGCAGATCGAAATCCATCATCTCGCGGAGTGCGTCGAGGAGCGGCCGCAGGTAGGGATTAATCTTGGCCTGGAGGTCACCCGGCAAAAAACCGAGGCTCTCACCGGCTTCGACAGCGGGCCGCACAAGCACCAGTTTATGAACCTGTTCAGACCGCAGTGCAGCCACGGCCATCGCAACGGCGAGATAGGTTTTGCCACTTTCCGCGGGACCGGAACAGACAACGACGTCGTGATCGCGAATCGCATCGACATACGATGATTGCCCCCGAGTGCGGGGCACCACCGCCCGCCCGGCCCGCTGCACTTCAATCGGTGCGTGCGTCGGCGCGGGTTCTTCGCCGACGGCAACGGCGAGCAATTGCGTCACGTCATCAGTCTCGATGAACCCACGGTCACGGGCAATCTTGTCGAGTTGTTCAAAGACTTCCGCGGCCTGAGCCACAGCGGATTCTTCGCCTTCGATATGAATTGAGTTGTCACGGGCCGAAACACCCACCCCCAGTGCGGCCCGGATGCGGCGAAGGTGTTGATCCCGCGGACCGAAAACGGTCACGAGGCGTTTCGAATCGACTTCCGCGATGGTGGTCCGGGGCATCGGAGCCAGCGGCGACCGCTGGGGCCGTTGGTCTCTCGGGATGATGGGCGACTCCATCTTCAAGTATAGCTCACGGCGGCGTTGGCCCCAAACTGATGCCTGTCGTCGCCATTGACCAGCATTTCAAGCACCCCATGGGGTGCGCGGTCGCTGGAGGCAGATGCTTACGAAGCGGCCAGACCCGCGGACCACAGGGCCCAGGCGACGGGGGCGGCGAAGAGGAGTGAGTCAACGAGGTCGAGTACGCCGCCCAGGCCGCCGAGCGAATGGCCGGAGTCTTTCGCGCCGGCCTCCCTCTTGATGAGCGATTCGGCAAGGTCGCCGAGCATCCCCGCACCGCCCACCAGCAGGCCAAACGCCAGCCAGCCTCCCCAGGGCTGGGCGGGCACTGCCAGGCCCGGCGCGGCCACACCCAGCCCGTGGAGCACG